>JAGBVQ010000016.1 GCA_017630245.1 Alistipes sp.
AGACACGACTCTGGTATTCGTTCTGCTTGCTTTGTGCGGGTCTGTTTACCTACGCGAGGTAGCGTTATCGTTGGATTCTATCCTTCTCGACCCTGATGGCGACGGTCTTTCTTGCGCTCAACTGCTTTAAGCCCGAGATTCACGACTCGTCGTTGATGCCGGCACTGCAGAGTGCCTGGTTTGTGCCGCACGTTGCGGTCTATATGTTCTCGTACGCGCTGCTGGGTTGTGCCCTGCTGTTGGCGTTATGGGGCTTGTGTCGCAGAGGGGCAGAGGTGGATGATGCAATCACGCAGATGCTCTATGGCGGTGTAGCCTTCTTTACTGTCGGAATGTTCACGGGAGCACTCTGGGCAAAGCAGGCGTGGGGCTACCATTGGAGTTGGGATCCGAAGGAGGCGTGGGCAGCAGCGACGTGGATGATATATCTTGTGGCGATACATTTGCGACTGCACAGCCCCAAGCGTAGAAGACTCTTTAGGTGGCTGGTTGTGGTCGGCTTCTGTGCGTTGCAGATGTGTTGGTGGGGCGTGAATTACCTGCCTAATGTCGAGCGAAGTGTGCATACATATAACACAAAATAGTTTAACTCATAAAACAAACGCTTATGAAACTTAGAAGATTACTTATCTTGGTGCTGACGTTGGTGGCGTTGCTGCTGGCTGTATGGCGCATCTCGAATCGCGTGCCCTCGTCGGAGTATCCCGAACGTGCTCGCGTTGCGGCAATCTTTATTAAGGGAGGATGTTTGGACTGCCACACTGCAGAGCCCAACGTACCCTTCTATGCGAAAGTGCCCGTTGCGGGAGATATCGTAATGCAGGATATCGACTCGGGTTATCGCGCATTTGACATTGCTCCGCTTATGGAGGCTTTGGAGGCTGATCAAATGCCTTCGCCGGTGGATGTGGCAAAGGTCGAAAAGGTGGCTCTCGACAAGAGTATGCCGATGGCAAAGTACTACCTTGTACATTGGGGTAGCTATATGACCGATGCTAAACGCGACATCATCCTCGAGTGGGCAAAGAACTATCGCACAGCCTATTACAACGATGGTCTTGCCGGTGATCGTGCTGGTGAGCCTATTCGCCCCATTGCAGAGTCGCTGCCCGTAGATACGAAGAAGGTAGCTCTCGGTATGGCCCTCTATCACGATACACGCCTCTCGGTTGATAACACAGTGTCGTGTGCATCGTGCCACGGTTTGAGCACTGCAGGTGTCGATAATAAGCAGTATTCGGAGGGTGTTGGTGGCCAGATGGGTGGCGTGAATGCCCCGACGGTCTACAATGCGGTATATAATTTTGTACAGTTCTGGGATGGTCGTGCCGTAACGCTTGCCGATCAGGCTGCAGGTCCTCCGGTGAATCCCGTGGAGATGGCTTCGCCCTCGTTTGATGCAATTGTTGCAAAACTCAAAAAGGACCCCAAGATGGTACGCGCATTCCGCGAGTGCTATCCTGAGGAGGGTATTACTCAGGCAACAATCACCAACGCTATCGAGGAGTTCGAGCGTACGTTGCTTACCCCCAACTCGCCCTTCGATAAGTATCTGCGTGGTGACGATACAGCCATTTCGGATGAGGCAAAGCAGGGTTACGAGCTCTTCAAGAAGTACAACTGTGCAACTTGCCACGTAGGTCCGAACCTTGGTGGCGAGAGTTATGAGTTGATGGGTCTGCGTGCTCACTACTTTGCTGATCGCGGTCTGCCCCTTACGGAGGAGGATAATGGTCGATTCAAGCAGACAGGCGTAGAGCGTGACCGTCATCGCTTCAAGGTGCCGGGTCTGCGCAATGTTGCCCTCACTTGGCCCTACTATCACGATGGCTCGCGTACATCGCTTCAGGAGGCGGTATGCGGAATGGGTACCTACCAGTCGGGTGTAGCTTTGACCGACGAGGAGGAGTTGCTCATTGTGGAGTTCCTCAACTCGCTCACCGGAGAGTATAACGGAGTACCCCTTACTAACGCCAATAGCAAATAACTCCGTATAACTTCATACTAAAAAGGGTATCCAAGATTTTGGACACCCTTTTTTAGTATCTAATCAGCAATTAGAGAATCTCAGCAACGACAAATGTACTGCCGCCGACAAAGATTGCATCCTCGGTCGATGCGAGAGTCTTGGCCTGCTCGAGAGCCTTCGAAACATCGCGCACAACCTCACCCTGAAGGCCGTACTCTGCAGCCTTTGCCGCCAAAACTTCTGCATCAAGGGCACGCTCAATGCCCGCCTGAGTGAAGATATAGTGTGCCTCCGAGGGGAACATCGGCAGAATCTCATCAATATTCTTATCCTTAACAAAGCCGATTACGCAGTAGAGTTTTTTACACTCAAGACCCTTCAGCTGCTCGGTTACCCATTTGAGTCCGTGTGCGTTATGGCCTGTATCGCAGATGATGCGCGGCTCGGTTTGGATCGTCTGCCAGCGACCACACAGCGATGTCTCGCTGATTACGTTGCTGATGCCGTCAATAAATGCTCGGCGGCTGATTGTCAGCGGAGTCTCCTCGTGGAGATAGTCGGCAACGGTGCAGGCAGTCACCACGTTATGCCACTGGTAGTCGCCCTCAAGATCGAGGTCGAAACAGTATTTATACTCATCGCGCAGACGCGAGATTTCGATATGCTGCTTGTTGCCCTCGTGGTGGCGCTCGTCAAGGCGGAAGCTCTGCTCGGCATAGATCACGCGCGACTTATTTGCCGAGGCAACCTCCTCGAATATTGAGTTATACTCCTCGTTCGACTCTCCGAGAACGAGGGGGATACTCTTCTTGATGATGCCGGCCTTTTCGGCGGCGATCTTCTGCAGGGTATCGCCCAGCAGATCGGTATGCTCCATACCCACGTTAGTCACGACACTCACCACAGGCAGAATGATGTTGGTAGCATCCAGACGACCGCCCAGACCCGTCTCAACAACAACAACCTCACAGTCGCTCTGAGCGAAGTAGTCGAATGCCAACGCTGCGGTCATCTCGAAGAACGAGAGTCCGAGTTCGACCATCTTTTCGCGGTGCTTATCGACAAAGTTTACCACCTTCTGCTTCGAGATCATCTGGCCATCGACACGGATACGCTCGCGGAAATCCTTCAGGTGGGGCGAGGTGAACAGACCTGTGCGGTAGCCTGCCTGCTGCAGAATCGAGGCAAGCATATGCGACACGGAACCCTTTCCATTGGTGCCGGCAACGTGGATGGTGAAGTAGTTGCGCTGCGGATTGCCCAGGTGACGAGAGAATGAGGTCACTCTCTCCAATCCGGGCTTATAAGCACATACGCCCTTCTCCTGAAATGAGGGCATCGACGAGAAGAGGAATTCGAGGGTTTGGGTGTAATTCATATTGTGAAGAGTTTTATTTTACCAGGTAGTTTTTGCGGCGGATGCGATATGCCATAAAGTAGAGAAGGCAGAGCAGTGCCACATATCGAGCCAAGCGACCGATATAGTCGCCATAGCGGGTATAGAATGTCTTTTGGCTATTGAGGGTCACATCGGCGGTGAGCACGCCGCGCTCCTCCCACTCCATTCGCTCTCCGTCATCGCCACGCTCCGAGATAAATCCCGAGATTCCTGTATTGGCGCTGCGAGCGATTGCTCGGCGGTGCTCGATGGCACGCAGACGGCAGAAGGCAAACAGACGCTTATGGCCCGGGGTGTTGCCCCACCAGCCATCGTTCGAGATTACCATCATAGCATTGGCTCCCTCGCGTGCGAATCCGCCATAGAAATCTCCATAGACAGCCTCATAGCAGATTGCCGGGCCGACCTTCGCATCGCCATTGTCGAAGCATTTCGGATGGGTGCCTACGCCCAACTGTCCGACCGTGCCGCCAAGGTCGATGACCAGAAATTCGAGCATCTTGAACACCCACGGCAGTGGCATCTTCTCGACACCGATAACCAGGCGCGACTTGTGGTAGATATCAACCTCGCCTGCGGGAGTGATCTCCAGAGCAGAGTTGAAAATGTCGTAATATTCATTACCACGTTTGCGGGCGGTTGCGCTTTGGTGGCCGGCGCGATAATCGCGCCAAGTGCTTGCTCCTGTGACAACTACCGCTCCGGGGTTCTTTGCGCTCAGAGTGTCGGCTATAGCTCTTACGATCATCTCACGCTCGACATTCGGTTCGTAGATATAGTCGGGCAGAGTAGTCTCGGGAAGCGCAATGAAATCGACCCCTTCGGGAACCTCTGCAAGCAGCTCGAGCAGATTCTGCTCCTGCCACTCCGAGTCGCTATGGAACTTGTCGTAGCAATCGACATTGGGCTGCACGACAGCCATCTTTGCCGTGCGGGTCGAGGGCTTGTAGGTGCAATATATTCCGAGTGAAATCGCTATCGGCACTACCACCATTACCGCAGTTGCTACGGCGTGGCGACGACTGCGCTTTTTGATGGTTTCGTAGAGCAGAATATTAGTCAGCAGCACCCAGAGTGTACCTCCGAATACGCCCGTATATTCGTACCATTGTACTGCCCACGGCACCTCCGAAAAACCATTGCCGAGGATGAGCCACGGGAAGGATATCTCTCCCCAAGTGTACCAATATTCGGTGGTGATCCAGCCTGCGACAAGGAGAGTGTAGGCCAATGCACGCGGAGCCTTTTTCGAGACCGTATGGAAGGCCATAAAGGCTATGAGGTTGAGCGTCGTCGAGACCAGCGTTGCGGCGATAGGGCCTACCGGAGTTGCGTTCCACACCCACCAGACCGTAGCGGCGTTCCAGAGCACAAAGGCAAGGGTCGCCCAGCCGAACATACGCCACCATTCACGGCGTGTATCTCCGAAGCTATCACTAATCCAGAGAAGGGGTACCAAGCCCGCCAGAGAGGTAAAGCCACCAAAGCCTAACCACCCCAACGAGAGCAGCAGAACAGAGGTGAGTACGGCGATTAACCTGCGTGACATTTGAACCTAATTTCAGATAATGTGCAAATTTAATCTTTTTTCGTAAAAGTCGCAATACTCGGTGTGCTATTTGACGCTAACTTTTAGCCCGTCGTAAGCGAACTGCACCCCCTCGGGCAGGCGGCTTGAGGCTTGGTCGTAGAGGCCAATCTCGTGTGACATATGGGTTAGATAGGCGGATTGAGGGGCGACTTTCTCTATCAGATCGAGCGCATCCGAAACGCAGAAGTGCGAGTCGTGCGGCTCGAATCGCAGAGCATTTACAACCAGCACTTCGACCCCCTTTAGCTTGGCGATCTCCTCGTTGCTAATCTCCTTAAAATCGGTTAGATAGGCCAGCTTGCCGATGCGATAACCCGTAACTTCAAAGCGTGAATGTTTACCCGAAATGGGGATTATCTCAACATCGCCAACACGGAAAGGGTGTTGCAGAGATATTGTGTGGAGATCTATCTCGGGAACTCCTCGGTATTTATTCTGCGCGAAGGCGTAGTCAAAGACCTTCAGTACGGTCTGGGAGGTGTAGGGCGCAGCGAAGATATCGACGCGGTGGATCTCGGGATAATCGACAAAATTGAATGCTCTCACATCATCCAGACCGGCAACGTGGTCGGTATGGCCGTGGGTGAGCAATATGGCGTCGATGTGTCGCACCCCTTCGCGCAGCATCTGCTGTCGGAAGTCGGGACCAGCGTCGATGATTATGCGCACTCCATCCACCTCTACCATCGCCGAGGTGCGGAGTCGCTGGTCGCGTCTATCGTTCGAGCGGCAGACCTCGCATCGGCACCCGATAACGGGTACGCCCTGAGAGGTTCCTGTGCCTAAAAAGGTTAATTCCATACTCTAAATTTGTAGTTATCCCGCTACAATAGTGCGAGAATTTCGGCCATCAAAACGCCGAGGTGGTTACCCACGGCATAGCCGACGATTCCGGCGCCGAGACCGGTCACGAGAGCTCGTTTGTTGTGCATCGCGGCCGATACCATCGGAACAAATGGAGGTGAGTTGATAAATGCCACCGAGGAGATAACCATCGAGTCGGCATCGACCTTCATCAATCGGCAGACGATCATATGGATAAAGAGCGAGAGGAATACCGCAATCGACATAAATGCGAGTTGGTTCACTCCGCCCACAAGGTCCAGATTCGAGAGGTCGGCCATCGAGGCGATGGTTATACTGAAGATGTAGATCAGATACATACCGATATCGTATGCTTTGTCCAACTCGCGCACCTTGCGGATAAACGAGCAACCCACGCCCAACGTGGTGAGCATCAGGATGAAGACAACCATAAACCACTGCTCGGGCATCAGCAGTGCAACGCCGGCCGAGAGGGCGGCCACCACGATGGTCGTAAGCAGAATTTTACCAATCTGCGCAAGCCCCTTCTTTGTCCACAAATCTTTATAGGGATTCTGTTTTTCGGACTCTATGCAGTGCTCGATTTCGGTCTGCTCCTGCTGGGAAATCTTGCGCTCCTTCTCGCCATAGATATAGCGGAAGAGGCGAATACCTCCGCCGAACAAGAAGACAAAATAGATAAACGAGATAAGGATATCGTATGAGTTTACAAGGATAAAGCGCTCGCTATCGATGCGGAAAATCGCCTGTAGCGCTGCGGCGTTGAGCGTGCCTCCGGTGTACATACCGGTAATGATACCGCCAATCTGAGCTCCCTGCTCGACGTGGCGACCAAAGAGCAGGTATCCGACACATACGGCAATGGCCACCGAGAGGAGTCCGCTCACCACAACCTTGAGTTGCAGACGGGCCTCGCTGCGTGTAAAGGTGCAGCCGAAGAGCATCATCGGAATAGCCAGCGGGATCATTACGTTGGGTAGCAGATCCTGCAGGGTCTTGATCTGGGCTGGTAGGCAGGGGAGGTTACCTATCGCAATTCCGATAGCGTAGAGAATCATTATCGGGCCGATATTGTTCAGCCAGGGAAATCTGCGGCAGAGCCATATTACCCCTGCAGGGGTTAGGCAGAAGACCAACGTAAGCAGGATGTAATTAAATATTGCCATAAGTTTAGGATTTTGCTTTTTGTAAAGCAAATATACAAAAAGAGCCGTTTTTTTCAAACAAAAACGACCCTTGTGATAGTAATATAATAA
>JAGBVQ010000151.1 GCA_017630245.1 Alistipes sp.
GGTGTAGTTCGATAGGAAATTGACCGAGAGTGGCGCTAACATAAAGTAACCGAAGGTTACTCCCGTAAAGAAGCAGAGTGAAACCTGCAGAACGAAGAATCTGCCACGTCGCTGCTCACTTGCGGTGAGTGCCGGTCGTATGAATCCCCACAACTCCCACAAAAGATAGGGTATAACAAGCAGCAGAGCTGTATGGAATGCGATTGAGAGGTGCAGGTTGAATTGACCTGCCATTGCGGTGTTGATCAACTGCACGGGGTTAGAGTTGATGCGCAATACCTCCGACGAGAGCTCCTCGGCCAGCCACGCAAAGAGTCGGTTCGTGGGGAACCACTCCGACATCGGGCCGGTGATGACCTCCATCAACTTGCCACCGAAAATGAAGGCGATGACCATAAAGGAGAACAACGCCACGGCCGAGCGCATAATGCGGGGTCGTAGCGCGTCGAGATGCTCCCAAAAGGACATATCGACCTCTTCGGGCTCACTTACCTTGAAGAGTGCCATCGCAGATTAAGGGTTATGTTTGTCGGATTTTCGACTACTGCTTTGGTGCGGGTCTATCGCTCTTATTCTCGGTGGGGTCTACATCCTCCGAGCTGTAATCCTTCGATACAGCATCCTTGAACTCCTTAACACCGCGACCCATTCCGCGCATCAACTCAGGTATCTTCTTAGCTCCAAAGAGCAACACGATAATTCCCACGATAATGAGAATCTCACTCATTCCAAATCTCATAATATTCCGATATTATTAGGTTATATAGCACAAATATAATAATATATTGCGTAAAAATGCGCATTATACCCGAAAATAATAACATATTCTATCCTTCAAAGAGCAAAGGGCCGTCCTTTCGGACAGCCC
Source organism: Alistipes sp. (assembly GCA_017630245.1). Classification (GTDB taxonomy): domain Bacteria; phylum Bacteroidota; class Bacteroidia; order Bacteroidales; family Rikenellaceae; genus Alistipes. The sequence continues at coordinate 869 of JAGBVQ010000151.1, forward strand.
TTTTGCTGAATTTGCGAAGCTTTACTCCTCGACGATTTTGATCGAGAGGATCAGATCGCCGCGGCGGATATCATCAATCACATCCAGACCCTCGACAACCTGACCAAAGCAGGTGTGTACGCCATCGAGGTGCTGGGTATTCTGGCGGTTGTGGCAGATGAAGAACTGCGAACCACCCGTATCCTTGCCGGCGTGAGCCATCGAGAGTACGCCACGATCGTGGTATTGGCGCGGAGCCGAGGTCTCGCACTTGATGCGGTAACCCGGGCCTCCTGTACCGTCACCACGAGGGCATCCACCCTGGATAACGAAGTCGGGAATCACGCGGTGGAAGGTCAATCCATCGTAGAATCCGTGCTGCGAAAGCTCCACGAAGTTGTCTACCGTACCCGGAGTCTCCTCGGCATAGAGCTCTACCTTCATATCGCCCTTCTCGGTCGAGATGAGAGCGTATAGTTTTTTATCCGACATAGTCTTAATCTCTCTAAAAATTATCTCCAAATAAAGTCGACGATTACGGGGAGGTGGTCCGAAGACTGGCTCCAGAAGTTCGAGATGCCGGTGCGCTTACCTGTGGTGAAGCCTACCTGCGGGCTCTTAGCCTTAATCATCGAGTTGAGCATAGGCTCGCTACCATACATAAGGTCGATACGGCCACCACCCTGGGTCGACCAAACCATAATATCGCGCTTGTCGGGGCAGTTGTAAACCTTAACAAGGTCGGTTACCTGCTTCACGTTCTCGAGCATATACTTCTGGCCCCAGTAACGAGGATTCTCATAACCGAAGTTGTAGTCACGGTCATCGAGCGGAGTCGAGCAGTTCATATCACCGGTGATGATCCAATACTTCTCATCTGCAAACTGCGGATTGAGGATCGAACGCTCCATAAATGCCTGGAACTCATCCTTACGGGTCTTGTGACCACCGTGGTTGCGGATGCTCTCTGCAGCCTCGGGAGTACCACGCTTCATACCCATCTCAAATGCCTGCGGCCAAGTGTGGAAACCTACGAGGTTAACCACCTTGCCATCAACCTCTACCTGCGAGTGGATACCTCCGTGCGAAATGCCCTTGCCGCCCAGACGCTGAGTAAACTTGATGGGGTACTTCGAGGTGATAACTACGGGGTAGTTGTCCTGGTGAGCACCTACAGCAACGTAGGGGTGACCGAAGCGAGCTGCAAGCTCAATCCAACCGGTCGGCACAAGGTGCTCGGTCTTGCCGCGCTCATACGACTGACCCTTGTAGGGGAGGTAGCGCTTCTCGTTCACCTGCTTGTCGCCAGTGTGGTCGATATAGATAGTCGATGCCTCGCAGAATACAGCGATGTCGATATCCTGCTCGTTCATCCACTTCACGAAGTTGTCGTAGTTGTTGTGCTGGTCGGCCCACATACCGTTCTGGATATTGTAATCCATAATGCGCAGGATGCGCTCGCGGGGAACGCTCGAGAGCAACTTAACCTCGATGTCGTCGATGTAGAAACCATTGACATCCTTAGGCAGCGGAGATGCCGAAGTCCACGAAAATGCAGTCTCGGCAGTAGCACCGCTAATCACGAACTTAACATCAGACCAATACTTCTTTTCGTCGTCGTTGTACGACATACGAACAGCCGTGTTAAGGATCGTTACACGCTCGATATTACTATTGATGAAGGGGTAGTTATCGCGATCGAGTGTGCGGCGAACACCATCAATCCACATCTCTTTGATAACACCTGCATTGTGAGCAGTGAACTGCAGGGGCGAAGTTGCGCGAGCCTGAGGAGAGAACTTGAACGAAACCTCAATCTCGGCAATACCATTGATATCCTTCATTGCAGGAGTTCTAACGATACCGCGATTGTCGTTGTGTACGCCTACGCCGAGAAATCCCTGATACTCCTGTGCGCGGAACATCATCTTCCAATCGGCGATGTTACGGTTGCTCAGATACTCTGCGCTCATTGTACCCTCCTCTTTGAGAGACTGCTTGTAGCCGGTCTGGAGGTAGTTTGTACCTGCAACCTCGTGAGTTACCAAGTAGATGGGGCGCTCCGTACCGGTCGAGGTGTTGCTGATCTGCTTTTTGCCTGCCACGGGGCTGTAGCCCTTAGCGTTCTTGCCACCCATACGGTTACCTCCATATACGAAGTTGTCGAACTTCTCCGAGAAGAGCTGATCTGCTGCGGGCTTATATGCAATCACATCGATGTCTGCAACGGCATTAACCTTAACCTCGAAAGGCTTGGTGTCAATGGTCATTGTGTGGTGCGAACGGTCGGTGATGGTCACCTTCAGACCCTTGCTATAGTTGCCTGCGGGGAGAACCATATAGAACTCCTTGCCCTCAGCTGTAAGAGCTACACCCTGGCCATTGTTGCTACAATCGAGCGTGGTGAAGTAGACACCTGCTGCTGTTGCGGGGCGCTGAATAAGGGCTCCGAGGTTATCGTCCCAGTTGAAATAACCAGAGAGGTAGATACCTTTGTTATCCTCAACCTTGATACAGTTTACTGCTGCATCACCCGAAACCTTCAGGCGGAGAAGACCACACATCGGCTTAAAGGTGAGTACGTTGTTTGTTGCCTGAACGGCACGCATAGGCATATAGATACGGTCGAACGAGCCCTCCTTGTAGAGCTGAACGGGCATCAAGCGGAAGTTGCTGTGCTTACCCTTGTCGAGGCTCGAGCAATCAGCGGGATATGCGCCACGATAGTCGGCTTTCGAATTTGCATCAACAGTAACAGAAGCCTTGCCCTTCTTGTTTACCTTGAGGGCGTATTTCTGGCCATTAACGGTAATCTCATCACCGTTCTTGAATGTTGTAATTTCGGGATTGATTGCCGTGAGTGAAGCGTCTGCCTCGGCAGTCACCTTCAGTGCAGCAATTTGAGTTTGCTGGGCAGTGGTAGTTGTAACTGCCAGAGCAAGAGTTGCAATTGCTAAAAATATCTTTTTCATATCGTTCTATTTATTTCGGGTTAGAGATTACTTCCACTTGAAATCTACGATTACGGGGAGGTGATCCGACGACTTGTCATAAAACTTCATCTTCGCGTTGTAGGGTGCACCTGTGAACTCATCCTTCGGGATCTCGGCATGAATTACGCGGCTCATCATCTCGTCGCTACCATACATAATGTCGATACGAGCCTGCTTCTGAGTCGAACTCATCAGCACGTCACGCTGGTCGGGCGAGTTGTAAGTCTTGGTGATATCTTTGCAGCCCGAGTGGTCGAGAACGTAGTTGTTGCTACCATAGCGGGGGCTCTTGGGACCATAACCGAGGAATGCATCGTCGAGCGACGAACGGCAGTTGGTGTCGCCGGTGATGATCCAGAGCTTCTGGTCTGCATACTTCGGATTGTTTACGGTATTCTCGATAAAGAACTCGGTCTCGTAGGTGCGGTAGTAGTGACCGCCGAGCTCAGCTGTGCTCTCGGCCTCGATAGCCTTACCCTTGCCGCGAGTCTCGCGCGACATACCGAAGGGCCAAGTGTGATAACCTACGATGTTGATAGTCTCGCCATTAACTGTTACCTGTGCGTGGATACCACCGTGCCAGATCTCGTGCGGATTCTTATCACCGAGCTTCTGAACGAGAGTTACGGGGTACTTCGATGTTACAGTTACGGGGTGGTTGTCGATGTGAGCACCAATCTTTGCGTAGGTGTGACCCCAACGTGTACCAAGCTCAATCCAGCCTTTAGGCTCGAAGTAGGGCTCGGTGCCACGCTCCCAGCTATGGCCCTTACCATAGGGGAGGTAGCGCTCGGTAACGTCGCACTTCTCGTGGGTATCGGTCTTGTAGATGGTCTGCGACTCACAGAAGATACAGATATCGGGATCCTGCTCCTGCATCCACTTAACGAAGTTGTCGTAGTTGTTTGCCTCATCGCCCCAGATACCGTTCTGAACGTTGTAGGTCATAATGCGGAGGGTATTCTCGCGAGTAACGGTCGAGATAACCTTCATCTCGATATTGCTGATGCAGAAACCGTGCTTAGTCTTGTCTGACTCGGGGTTTGCAGCCCAACCAAACGAACTCTTGGGGGTTACGCCACTTACGACCATTCGAACATTGTTCCAGGTTGTCATATCCTCGATTTTGCCCGAGTAGCGGAGGACCTCATTGTCGACAATCAGTCTCACCTTCTCGACCATCGAATCCTCATAGGGGTAGACATCCTTGTTGAGTGAGCGCTTGATGCCGTTGATCCACAGCTCCTTAACCACGCCTGCGTCGAATGCCTGGAACTCTACAAACGAGTGCCACTTATCCTTAGGGATGATGGTGAACGAAATCTCCACCTCGTTGGTACCCTCAAGCATCGAGAGAGCCTGAGTCTTAACTCCGCGGTGAAGCTGAGTTTGAGCTGCACCTGTAGACCAGGTAACTACGCCATCTTTAGCGGCAGTGATAGTCGCTTCAACGCTGCCGAGTTCGGGCTTTGCAGCCGCCTCTTGAGCGTTAGCTGTGCTTGCGAGGCCGATGGTGGCAACTGCAAGCAGTGACATAAATAGTTTTTTCATCTTAATTAGGTTTTATGGTTTATTTTATTTGAGTCTGAAATCAACGATTACGGGCAGGTGGTCCGACGATCGCTTATGGTGACGCAGTCCCGGCTCCTTGATTGAGGTGGTAAATTCATCCTTCGGAGTCTCGACCTTTACCACGCGCTCCATCATCGAGGGCGATGCGTAGATTATGTCGATACGGCGCTCCCACTGAATCGAGGGGATCATCACATCTCGCTGCTGTGGACAGCAGTAGCGCTTTACGATATCGATGCAGGGGGTATTCTCGAGGATGTAGGTGTGACCCCAATAGAGCGGCGAGTCGGCTCCGTGCCCGAAGAAGCGGTCATCGAGGGGCGAAAGACAGTTCGTATCACCCATAATGAGCCAATTCTTCTGCTTGCGGAATTTCTTGTTGAGGATCGTACGCTCCATAAAGATCTGCATCTCTTCGGTACGCATCTTCTCTCCGTCGTAGCGGCGCTGGCTCTCCTTTTGCTCCTTTATGCGGTCGGTCTTGACCAATTCGCGGCTATAGGCGTAGGGGAAGGTGTGGAAACCTACCAGATCGATCTTCTCGCCATTAACCTCCACTCGGGCGTGAACACCTCCGTGCGAAAGTTCCTCGCCACCGAGTGCCTGAACAAGCGTGAGCGGATAGCGCGAGGTAACGACTACAGGGTGGTTATCCTGATGTGCTCCGATAACCCAGTATTTGTGACCCCAACGAGCTGCAAACTCACCCCAATGTGCGGGCAGGTAGCGCTCCGGAATAGGTTCGGGCAGACGCTGGTCGATGCCGGTGACGTAGTTCGACTGCGCCTCGCAGAAGATTACAACGTCAGTGTCGGCACGGCGCATCCACTCCACAAAGTTGTCGTAGTTATTGCCCTGATCAGCCCACATTCCGTTCTGGATATTGTAATCCATCACACGCAGATATTGGCTGCGGTCGAGGTGCTCAATGCTCTTTACCTCGATATTGCGGATGTGAAACTTCTTAAGCTCCTTGGTTGCATAGTGGGGTGTGCTCCAAGTGATTACGCTCTTCTCGGTTGCTCCGCTGATAACGATGCGGGCCTTGTGCCACCAATCGCCCTCATTCGGAACTGCTGCTCCATTCTCGATCCACAGACGCTCCACGAGCGAATCCTCGTAGGGGTAGTTGCGGTCATTGAGCGCACGCTCCACGCCGTCAATCGATAACTCGCGGATAACGCCTGCGTCGGTGATCTCGAAGAGCATATTTGTCTTTGCCGGTCGGCGATACTCGAATGTTACCTCGATATCCGAAATACCGGCTGCTATGCCGCACTGATTGATCGGCATAGAGTGCTTGCTCTCGACAACGAGCGATGTTGCCGAAGAGCTTGCAATGCCGCTGCCGGTCAATAGCGAAAGAATCGCGGTTAAAACTGCAATATACTTTGCTCTCATTGTGATAGATTGTGTTAATTAGTCGTGCAATCCCTTGCTGCGCAAGTAGTTGATAAGCAATGCGGGACGGTCTGTCTGAATCAGCGTTGCGCCGTGTTTAACCATATAGCCGTATGCCTTCTCTACATTCTCGGCACTCTCGGCAGCGAAATCATCATCCAAACCACCGCAGAGCGATGCCCAAAGGGTATTAACCCAAACCTTTGACTTAGCCTTTACGATATTCTTGGCAGCCGCCTCGAATTTGTCGGCATAACCCGGCTTCCAGCAGAGCTCGTATGCGATGCAGGGGAACGAGTTGAGGTGAGCCTGCAAATACTCCATCTTGCCCTCCTTATGGAGATCAACGATAGGCATATACATCATATTCTTCTTGTAGCTTGCCAACTTTGCCTGAACGACTGCCGGCTCCTCCTTACCCTTGATAAGCACCTGGTCGTGCATATTGTGCTTGTCGAGCAGAGCCATAACCTCATCGTAGAAGTGGTAACCGTGGTCTACGTTGATTACTGCGCGATCCTTGCATACGATCAGAGCCTCCTCCAAAGTAGGAACCTTGTAGCGAGTCTTTACGCCCTGACCTGCTCGCAATACCATATCCTTCATCTCGGCCAAAGTGTAGTCGCTAACCAGACCCTTGCGGTTGGTGGTGCGGTCAACCTTCTTGTCGTGCATCAGGATAAGGTGACCATCTTTGGTCATCTTGATATCGAGCTCGATGATATCAACACCCATCTGAATTGCACTCTCGATAGCCTCCAACGAGTTCTCGGGGAAGTTGCGCCAATCGGCACGGTGAGCAGCCACCAACACATAGTTCGAAGAGGGATTGTGCAACTCTGCATAAATTTTCTGTGCGCGAGTGAGGCTTTCAGCCTTCTTTGCGGGTTTTGCTGCGATGCAGCTCAAGGATGTTGCTACGAGGGCAACCATCAAAAGAAATCTTTTCATTTTGTTTGATATTTTAGGTTTTACATTTGTTGTTTCTCGGTTCCTGTTGGGACTGAAAATGGTGGCCTTAATGCAGACCCCTTGCAATTTATTGCAAATATAACAAAAAAAAGAGCATCCGCCTAAAAAAACGGACACTCTTTTTGTGATATTTTCTTGAAATTTTAGCCCAGGTACGATTTGAGCAACTTGCTACGCGATGAGTGGCGCAGACGGCGGATAGCCTTCTCCTTAATCTGGCGGACACGCTCACGGGTCAGGTCGAACTTCTCGCCAATCTCCTCAAGAGTCATCTCCGAGCAACCGATGCCGAAGAAATACTTGATAATATCACGTTCACGCTCGGTGAGGGTCTCCAATGCACGGTCAACCTCCGTAGCGAGTGATTCGTTGATAAGGCCACGGTCAGCATTGGGCGAATCGTGGTTTACCAACACGTCCAAGAGCGAGTTGTCCTCGCCATCCGCAAAGGGCGCATCCACCGAGATATGGCGACCTGCAACACGCAGAGTGTCAGTAACCTTCTCCTTCGGCAACTCCAGCTCGGTAGCCAACTCCTCGGGCGAAGGGGTGCGCTCGTGCTCCTGCTCGAAACGAGCAAAGGCCTTGTTGATTTTATTGAGCGAGCCAACCTGATTGAGCGGCAGACGAACGATACGCGACTGCTCGGCCAAAGCCTGCAAAATCGACTGGCGAATCCACCATACAGCGTACGAGATGAACTTAAAACCACGGGTCTCATCGAACTTCTCAGCAGCCTTAATCAGACCGAGGTTACCCTCGTTGATAAGGTCGGGAAGGCTCAAACCCTGATTTTGGTACTGCTTTGCCACCGAGACTACGAAACGCAGGTTGGCTTTGGTCAACTTCTCGAGAGCCTCCTGGTCGCCCTTCTTGATTCGCTGGGCGAGTTCTACCTCCTCCTCTACGGTGATAAGTTCCTCCTTACCAATCTCTTGCAGATACTTGTCGAGAGATGCACTCTCACGATTGGTAATCGATTTTGTAATCTTTAATTGACGCATAGTTTCTTATATCTTCTTCTAAAAAAAATGACTGCTGCAAAGCGTGTTGCTTCGTAACAGCCATTAACATTAAATTCGGGTGACGATTACTCCACAATCATATAACTTGCGGCGCGGCCGTCGGGATATACTCCGTCAATCGACTGGATCTTATCCGTTAGACGATTCAGGTCGGCAACCTCATATACGGGGTTTTCGTTGATGTGTGTAATCACAAAGCCACTCTTGACTCTTGCTCTTGCCAGCAGACCGCCCTCCTTGAGCCCTGCCACCTGAACACCACCCTTGATGCCTAACTGACGGCACAACTTGGCGCTCGCATCGACGAATTTGCCTCCCAAAACCTCCACTACATCAACGCTTTCGCGTGTCAGTAACTCAGGCTTACCGGCCTTATTACGCAAAAGAACGTCAAAATGTTTCACATCATTGCCTCTTTTTACCGATATTTTTACCGTATCGTTGGGGCGGTGCTTGGCAATCTGCTCGGTGATGGTGGTTGTATGGTCAATTTTTACGCCGTCAATAGCGATGATTATATCACCCTTGCGGATACCCGCCTCTGCAGCTGCTCCATCCTCTCCCACAGAAGCAACGTATGCTCCGCCAATCTCGCTGATGCCCAACTCTTTGCCCATCTCATCGATGAAACGCTGGTCGATAGGTCGATACGAAATTCCGAGCAGTGCTCGCTGCACTACGCCATACTCCTTCAGATCGACTACTACCTTGCGGACAATGGTCTCGGGCACAGCAAACGAGTAGCCGATATAGCTTCCTGTCGATGACTTGATTACGGTGTTGATGCCGACCAACTCTCCGCGGGTGTTGACCAATGCTCCGCCCGAGTTGCCGGGGTTTACCGCAGCGTCGGTCTGGATAAACGACTCGATGCGGAATTCGTTGGGGATTACATCTAAGCGACGAGCCTTGGCGCTGACGATACCTGCCGTGATGGTAGATTGCAGATCGAAGGGTGAGCCGATTGCCAGCACCCACTCGCCAAGTCGCAGCGAATCCGAGCTTCCGAAGGGAATGGTCGGAAGCGCACTCGCCTCGATCTTGATAAGAGCGATGTCGGTGGTGGGGTCGGTGCCGATGATCTTTGCATCGAATACACGCTCATCGTAGAGTTTGACACGCAACTTGGTTGCATTCTCGATAACGTGGTTGTTGGTTACGATGTAGCCATCCTCCGAGATGAGGACTCCCGAACCTCCGGCCTTGCGCTCCTGTACCTGCGGACGTCCATCATATTGAGGCTGAGGGAATCCGAAGAACTCGAGGAAGGGATCGTATCCACGCTGGCGCATCGTCACCTCCTGTATCGCCTCGATATTTACAACGGCCTTAACGGCATTCTCGGCTGCGTAGGTCAGGTCGGGATATTGCTCTGTCTGGAATGCGGTGAAGTGTGCGTCGAGAGATGCCTCTGCGGGTGCCTCACTGCCATAATTTACCGAATCTATAATCTCTGTTGGGTGGTTGCCCTCATTCATTGATGCAACACCCCAAGCCGCAGCGCCTCCCGCAAGTGCCGAGATCGCTACGATTCCTAAAAACGAAAAAGCTCTCTTTAACATAATTTTACTTTAAATAAAGGTTTATAAGAGGCGATTTATATCATAGGCAATTTTTGTGTTTTCCTGGTTTTCTCGTATGATAAACGTGGCCGATGGTCGGATATTGTGTATACGACCTGAATAAATGTTCTAAAGGTGAAAAACCCTATCGGCGAGCCTCCTCGTTATCCTTTTCGTCGGTGTCGTCACCCTCCCAATCAAACCACTCGAATGAGCGCAGCCCTCCGAGCGAAAAACGTGTATAGGTTATGGGCAGACCCCTCTCGAGGAACATCTGCTCGTAGGCGGTCTTAACCGAGAGTACCTCATCGGCATAGCCCGAACCATAGATGTCGTCGTTGGCCACCTCGCACGGCAATGAGAAGTGGTCGATAACAGCCGAGGTGTAGGCGAAGAGGTGTTGCGAGTCGGTCTTGAGGTTGATCACTCCATCCTCTGCAAGCATCTTTGCGTATCGCTCCAGGAAGAGCGGGGCAGTCAGACGCTTCTTCGCACGGCGGGTCTTGAGTTGCGGATCGGGGAATGTGATCCATATCTCCGAGATCTCGCCCTCACCAAAGAACGAGTTGATAAACTCGATGCGTGTGCGCACGAATGCCACATTCTTCATCTCGTTCTCCGTTGCGGTCTTCGCTCCGCGCCACATACGGGCACCCTTGATATCGATACCGATGTAGTTGCGGTCGGGGTCGCGCTGTGCCAGAGCGATTGTGTACTCGCCCTTGCCGCATCCGAGCTCGAGAACGATAGGTTTGTCGTTATGGAAGAAATCCTCGTGCCAACGACCTTTGAGGGGGTGGTCACGGTGAAAAATATCCTCAAATTCGGGCTGAATCATACAGTCGAAAGTGAGATTCTCGGCAAAACGGCGTAGCTTATCTTTTCCCATAGATAGTGGTCTCCTCCATTGTTAAACCTACAGCCTCGACACCACGAATGGGCTCCATCGGCATAATTGTAAAGGTGTATTTGCCCGGCATATTGAGCAGGCAGGTGCTTCTGTATCCGATCTTCTGAATTGTGCCGGTCGGAGTTGGTGCCTTCTCCTCGTCAAAGGTCCAAAAGGCACGATCGATACTGATGCTCGAATCGGGCGAGGTGACACGTATGATTACCGGCATAGTCTTCAGATCGAAGTCTGCATTACATCTCACGAAGAAATAGATGTTGTAGAGCGCCTCGGTGTTGTTGTTTTCGTAGACGATATTGGCACCCTTGCTCCAATTTAGCGGATCGACGTGGCAGACGTTCTTCTCCTTCGGGGTGCAACCAACCGAGAGGGTAAACAACGCTACAAGTGCGAGTGCTATTTTTTTAACTTTTTGAATCATAACGTATTGCAAAGCTATTGCTGGTTGTTTTGGTTATTGTTTCCGCCGCCATTTCCGCCGCCATTTCTATGGCCGTGACCACGATGGCGATTTCTCGAACGGCGATTGTTATTGTGGTTCTCGTTGTTGCCTTGAGCCTCTGCGCCGCCACCCTGAGGAGCCGATCCGTTGTCGTGATTCTGCGCCTCCTTGCGGTGCTCCTTGCGGCTCTCGTTATTGCCGTTGTTGGCCGCCTCTTCACGGTGCTCTCCTCCCTGAGGTGCGCCGTTATTGTTGCGGTTTTTGTTACGGTTCTTATTGCGGTTTTTATTGCGCTTCTTGTTGTCGAAACGGGTGATGCTATCCTCCTCGGTGCGATATGTAGGCTCCTCAACTTCAGGTACATACTCCTCGCCCTGAAGCTGCTCGACCTTGCGGCCTGCGCGGTTGGCTGCGATAATCTCTCGAACGCGAGAGATGGGCAGTGTTACCAGATTCGACATCGATTCCTTGCTGCTGCTGAAGGTCATCGTGTGGGCAAGAATATCGCTCTTGACCAGGAAGAACTCACCATCGAGAGTCTGCAACGGCTCACGCAAACGAGGCATATCACGGCGTGCATCTGCGTAGGTGTCGTACTCATACATCAGGCAACACTTGAGCTTCGAGCACTGACCTGCAAGTTTCTGCGGGTTGGGCGAGATCTCCTGTACTCGGGCAGCACCTGTGGTGACACTCGAGAAGCTCGAAATCCACGATGCACAGCAGAGCTCACGACCGCAGGCTCCGATACCGCCAATGCGACCCGCCTCCTGACGTGCACCAATCTGCTTCATCTCGATACGGATGTGGAACTGCTCGGCGAAGACCTTGATAAGCTCACGGAAATCGACACGACCTTCGGCGATGTAGTAGAAGATAGCCTTAATCTTATCTCCCTGATACTCAACATCTCCAATCTTCATATCAAGACCCATATCGGCTGCAATCTGGCGCGAACGGATCATCGTTTCGTGCTCGAGGGCTATGGCTTCCTGCCAGCGCTGGATATCGTAGGGTTTAGCCTTGCGATAGATCTTTTTGTACTCGCCATTGTGGGGCGTAAAACCTACACGGCGCATCTGCTTTGCAACCATATCGCCCGTGAGCGATACTGTTCCGATATCGTGGCCGGGCGAAGCCTCGACAGCGACGATATCACCACGCTTGAGGTCTAAGTTATTGACATTCTGATAGTAGGAGCGGCGCGTATTCTTGAAACGCACCTCTACGATGTCGGTCGGGATGTTTACAGGGTACTCCTCGAGCCAATCGGTCTCGTGGAGTTTGTAACAACCCTCGCAGGGGGTGGCACAAGCCTCGCCGTCGCACTCACTGAAAGCGCAACCGCAACCTAACTCGGGTTTGATATCTCTATTTTGAAAATCGAACATTATATGCAAATTTTCTACAAAAATAGTAAAAAAATGGTAATTCGGAAGATTATTTTCTTAAAGTTGCGAATATTCTTCTTTTTTGCGCTGTATTTGGGTTTGGTTGCAATCTTAAATCTCTGGTATTTAGCGACTTGAAATATCTAAACTTTGTAATTGCCTGATTATTAGTCATTTGTGTAAAATTTTCGGGGGGGGGTATTTTGGAGGATTTTTCTTTGGCTGTTTGAATAAAATTATATAATTTTACACCTTGAACTGACTATAAACTAAAAATAACCATAAACCCAATGAAAAAACTTATTTTGACCGCTGTGGCTATCGTGTGCGCGTGCGCAACGATGGCGCAAACTGCAGTTCCCAAGATGGAGCGTTGGCAGGATCCAAACATCTATGAGGTGAATCGCTCGCCGATGCGTTCATCCTTTATCGTCTATCCTTCCGCTGAGGAGGCAAAGACCGGCAGTTGTTATCTCTCATCTCCCCTCTATCGCTCGATTGAGGGCGTGTGGAAGTTTGCGTGGTTTGAGCATCGCAACACTCCGCGTCCGGCAGATTTCTACGCTGTGAACTTCGATGACTCTAAGTGGGGCAAGATGCCTGTGCCGGGTCTGTGGGAGCTCAATGGCTACGGCGACCCGATCTACGTCAATAGCGGTTTTATCTGGGATAATTGCTATATCGACAATCCTCCCTTTACTCCCGATTGGCAGAATCATATCGGACTCTATCGCCACGAGGTGGAGGTACCTGCCGAGTGGAAGGGTAAGCAGCTCTTCGTTCACTTTGGCTCGGTAACTTCGAACCTTGCCCTCTACATCAACGGCAAGGAGGTGGGCTATAGCGAGGATAGCAAGTTGGAGGCAGAGTTCGATATTACCAAATTTGTAAAGTTTGGCGAGAAGAACCTCTTCGCTCTGGAGGTGCACCGCTTCTGCGACGGATCCTATCTGGAGGATCAGGACTTCTGGCGTCTGTCGGGTATCGCTCGCGCTGCCTACATCTACGCGCGCGACAAGCGCCACTTGAAGGATGTTAAGTTCGTTGCCGAGTTGGCTCACGAGTATAAGGATGGCCACCTCGACGTGAATGTCGAGACCACTCCGGGCGTTAAGAGCGTAAAGATGGTGCTGACCGATGCCGATGGCAAGGAGGTACTCTCGACTACGGCGACTCCCAACAAGGAGGGTAAGATCGAGGAGTGTATGCATCTGCACGATGTGAAGGCGTGGAGCGCCGAGTGCCCCAATCTCTATACGCTGAAGGTTGAGGCTCTGGATGGAGCAAATACCATCGAGGCTACCGCTTTCAATGTAGGTTTCCGCACCGTCGAGATTAAGAACTCGCAGTTGCTCGTGAATGGTCAGCCTGTTTTGGTTAAGGGTGCTAACCGTCACGAGATTCACCCCAATGGTGGTTATCACCTCACCTATGAGCAGATGGTACGCGATATCCAGCTGATGAAGGAGCTCAACCTGAACGCTGTGCGCACCTGTCACTATCCCAACAGCCCGATATGGTATGACCTCTGCGACAAGTATGGAATCTATGTCGTGGATGAGGGTAATATCGAGTCGCACGGTATGGGCTATGGCGACAAGAGCCTTGCTCATCGTGAGGATTATAAGGCTGCACACCTCATCCGCGACCAGCGTATGGTCTATCGTGACTTCAACCACCCCTCGGTAATTATCTGGAGCTTGGGTAACGAGGCAGGTAACGGTGTTAACTTCCACGCCTGCTACGATTGGATTAAGGCCTACGACAAGAGCCGCCCCGTGCAGTACGAGCAGGCTTCGCAGTCGCGCTACAAGCAGCGTAACTCACGCAACTATAACTCGGATATCGAGTGCCCGATGTACTTGGATTACGCCAAGTGCGAGGCTTATGTTACCTCGAATCCCGATCGTCCGCTTATCCAGTGTGAGTATGCTCACGCTATGGGTCAGTCGATCGGCTCGTTCAAGGAGTATTGGGATCTGGTACGCAAGTACCCCAACTATCAGGGTGGTTTTATCTGGGACTTTGTCGATCAGGCATTGGCTCGTCGTGATCCGCAGGGTGTGACCTATACCTATGGCGGTTGCTATAACGACTACGATTCGACCGATGAGTCATTCTGCTGTAATGGCTTTATATCGGCTCAGCGCAAGCCTCACACTTCGGCTTGGGAGGTTAAGCACCAGTATCAGAATATCTGGGCTTCGGCTAAGGATCTTGCCAATGGCGAGGTTGAGGTATATAACGAGTATTTCTTCCGCAATCTGGAGGCATATCGCCTTGAGTGGAGCCTGACTTCGGATGGTAAGAGCGCACTCGCAGGTGTTGTTGAGACGCTGGATGTTGCTCCGCAGGAGCGCAAGGTTGTGAAGTTGGGCTATAAGGCCGAGGATGTTGCAGCGCTCAAGGGAGAGGTTCTTCTGACCGTTCGTTTTGTGCTGAAGAGTGCCGAGCCGCTTTTGAATCCGGGCCACGAGGTTGCATTCAACCAGTTTACAGTTCGTGAGTGGGATGCAGCTGCGGCGTATGCTGCTGCGACGGCTCCTGCTCAGGCTGAGCCTCTGCGTATCTGCCGTGATAGCCGTACAGTTTATGGTCACGACTTCTCGATTACATTCGCCGGCAAGGGCTGGTTGGAGGATTATACCCTCCGTGGTCGTAAGATGATTGCCGAGCCGATCATCCCCTCGCTCTATCGCCCGATGACCGAGAATGACTTTGGTGTTCGCAAGCGTGCACGCAACGCTGAGTACTACCACTCGCACAAGGCACTGCGTAATCCGCGAATGATGATGGATCTCTTCTTGATGGAGAAGGTGGAGGATAATGTGGTTGTTACCACAAGCTATAGCCTTGAGGAGCTGGGTGCTAAGGTTCACCTTATCTACACTATCTCGCCCGATGGTACAGTGTCGGTTACCGAGAAGCTCCGCCCGAGTAGTAGCTATAAGCTCAACCTGATTACAATGTTGCGTTTCGGCGTTGCGCTGGCTATGCCCGATTCTTATGATCATATCGAGTTCTACGGAGCAGGCCCGCACGAGAGCTACTGCGACCGTAAGAGCGGTAATAAGGTGGGAATCTATAAGCAGGCTGTAGATGAGCAGTTCTGCACAACATACGTTCGTCCTCAGGAGTCGGGTTCGCACTGCGACCTGCGCTGGTGGAGAGTTACCGATTCGACAGGTAGTGGTCTGGAGGTACGCTCGGATATCCTCTTTGCAGCTTCGGCAATTCCTTATCCGCTCTCGCAGATCGATATCCTCTCGGATGACTATCGCAAGCATCCGAACTTGCTCGAGAAGACGGGCAAGACCTACGTTAATATCGATATGGCGCAGGCAGGTCTTATTTGCGAGGATTCGTGGGGCGCAATTCAGTTGCCACAGTACCAGATTCCTTACCAGAAGCATACGTTCAAGTTCGTATTGAAGCCGTTGCGATAGGGTATACCTATATATAATAGTAAGACAACGAGGTATCAAAATCTATAAAATATCTATACAAACTATTTATTAACTAACTAATTCTATTAACTATGGTTAAAACAAACATTTCGACCAATTCGACTTACGAGGCACCCGCTGTTCTCGTAGTTGAGGTTGCCATCGAGCGCGGCTTTGCTGAGTCGTTGACCTTTGGCGAGGAGGAGGAGTTTTAACGTAAACACCACGACGATTATGAAGAAGATTTTTTCGGCAATGATTTGCGCGGTGGTTATGTTGGCATCCGCGTGTACACAGGAGTTTAATGACGATGCAGCTCCTGTAAAGATGAAGACGATCACTATGAGTGTATCGTACGAACTTCCTGAGGTGTTCTCTGAGGATGGCACCCGTGTAACTCTTAATGATTTGAACCAGCTGGTTTGGGAGGCTGGTGATCAGATTAAAGTGGTTTACAATGGTAGCAGCGTTGCTACTTCGACTCCGCTTGATGCGAGCGATGCAGCTGTAGGTCAGCCTATTAAGGAGCCAGCAGAGTTCTCTATCGAGATTCCTGAGAGCGCAACCATTAACTACGCTTTTTACTTCTGTGGTAGTTATAATGGTACTCCCTCTTCAACCCGTCTGCGTATCCAGCTTGCAGGTTGGACAAATGGTGCACCAGATTACGGTAACAATATGGCTACCGGCACTTCGCTGGCTGAGGTTATCCGCCAGTCGCCTGCTTCGGGTACCGTATCGTACAATCCTACAAATGGAACAGGTAACGTAACCTTGCACAATGCAGCTTCGTTTGTTGAGGTTCAGCTCACCGGTACTGAGAAGGTATGGTCTGTTGCAGTATTAAGTAAGTCGCAGAACCTGCGCTCGAGGTATGGTGATATCAACAATATCGCGTCGGCTGAGCCTAAGTGGGCTGTTTATCAGAATGTTGAGCGTAATAGCGAGGATCCCTCGTCGATGGGTGGTGCAATCTGCCTGCCTTCTAATGGCGCAGCACTCTCGGGTACACCGACTTCGTTCTACTTTGCAATGCCGGTTGTTGATCTGCCCGCTGAGGATATGTTTATCCTTGTTCGTGCTGAAACTTTCTGCCGTCTCTATCGTTCGAAGAATGCTCACTCGTTCAAGCGCAACCGCGTAACTCGTATCAAGTCGTTCGAGGCTGCAGCTCCCGATACTGATGCTATCACTTATGAGCCGCTGGATGAGCAGGGTCTTTCGAACTGCTATATGGTAGCTCCTGCTACAACCGATAAGTATTACTCATTCTCGGTTCAGAATATCGATGGCTCGACAGTTATCTGGAATACTAAGACCAGAAACTATGGCGTATGGCCTTTGTGGGCAACCAAGGATAAGTTGGTTGAGGATATCGCAGTTGTCTATGGTAATGCTGCTGAGGGTCGTGTACACTTCAAGGTTCCGGCAAATAGCGGTAAAGGTAGCTTTATGCTGACCGGAGGTCCTATCAACTCTGCACAGATGGGTACAAACTGGTCTTGGCATATCTGGGTAACCGATGCACACGCTGTTACTTATGGTGATCCTGCAATCACAGTTCTCGACCGTGCTCCGGGTGCTCAGTGGGTACCGACTTCGAAGGAGGATGTTGTTGCAATGACTCCCGAGCAGGCTGCTCAGAGTGTCGGCTTTATGTATCAGTATGGTCGTCACAATGCATTCCCCGGCGCGAAGAGCTTGAACAATCCTGCTGTCCTGAATAAGTGGGGTTATGAGGGCACTGGCGGTGACAAGGGTGCTTTTGTTACAGGTACTCAGGATGTTGAGTTCTATAAGTTTACTCGTTGGCAGAATGGCTTTACCAATTACGACAACCCGTCGACAGCTCCGAAGGCTTCGACCGGCGTGAAGTATTACAACATGCAGATGGTTCAGTACGGTGGCTCTTGGGCTTCTGACGTAACACAGGAGTCGATCAATGCTGATGGTACATCGGGTAATAAGGCATACTGGAGTACTGCCGAGAAGGGTAATCAGGACCCCTGCCCGCAGGGTTATCGCGTAGCAGGTCTGACCGAGCTTGAGCGTATCCTCCGCGAGTTGAAGGGTGATACTTCGCTCTCGCTCTACACCAACCACTATAGCCCCTCGAATAAGACCTTCTCGCGCAGCGCAAAGAATACTGTTGATACAAATGCAGATGGTACGGCAGATGCTATGGATGCTGCAAATAATGCTATTAAGTACGCTACCGATGTTCTGGGTTCGTTCTCGGACGGTGAGGTTGGTGAGCAGAGCGCAGATGCTCGTGAGGCTGCCCTCAATGGCAACTTCGTATGGTTCCCCCACGGCGGTTTCCGTATGATGAAGCAGGCTGTAGCTAACGCTGGTGAGCACGGTTGCTTGATGTACTCGACTAACTATCTCCACGATGGTAAGAGCGTGAATACTCCCGCTGTTGGTGTTATCTGGGGTGTGCCCGATTTCGATTTGACAGAGTTGCTCAAAACCACATATATTGCAATGCCGAGCCACGCTATAACGGGATATCCTAACTATGTTTTGATTCCTTACAAGTGGGCTACAACAGGTGAGAATATCTGGACTTACAGCACATTGGCTGGCAATTCGATTGCTGTTCGCCATAATAATGCAGCAACTGCCTTCACTATCAATAAGGGTGGTCTTCCTGCACACGATGCACTTCCCGTACGTTGCGTGAAGTTGCCCGCAGCAAGCGGTCAGGCTTCGGTAGCTCCTCTTACAGGAGCGCAGAGCGACGCTAACGCTTGGAACTAATAATTTTTGGGCGAAAGCACCTGCGCCAATTTGGGCGCAGGTGCAGGCCCGAAAATAACCAACTAACCTAAAACCAATGAAACGAATTTTTAGATTCGTGCTTATGGTAGCCGCTTTGATGGCTATCGCTTGTACTGAGGATACGACGATCGATTCTCTTGTCGAGAACGATCTTGTGGAAGAGAATGAATATATAGGAGAGAGCGTGCGTCTTTCTCTCGATACAACACGTGCATCGCTCAACGGGCTCGATATGGCTTTCCAGCAGGGCGATGTTGTCAGTGTAAACGGAAAAAATATCTCGGTGCGTATCGACAAGAGCGGAGCATATCTGCTTGTGCCGAAGGCCGAGGATAATATATATCGTGCGGTATTTCCCGCAGAGGCTGCCGTTGCATTTATGGATGCAGGCAACTGTTCGTATGTTCACTCCAATATGCAGGTATATAGCCCTGGCTCGTTTGGTAAAGATGCGATGTGTCTGGTGTCGTACCGCGACCTTAATGGCTCGCCTGAGGGTGGCGACATCACCTTCAATGCGATGCTTGGAGTGCTGAAACTGACTGTTAAAGGCGATGCCGAGGTGCGCTCGATTCGCCTACAAAATAATGCTTTCAATAGCGCTGATGCTTCAACTGCAATGTCAGGTCGTACCCGTTTTGTGACGGCGAAAGGTACGCTGCTCGGCGCAAACGTAATTGAGGATGCGCATCACGCTGCCCCCGCAGGCGCTTCGGGTATGACCGAGGATATTGTGTTGATGTGTAATGATACAAACGGAACGGGTGTAAAACTCTCGCAAGAAGGTACCGACTTCTACTTTACCCTCTATCCGCGTGAGTACGCACAGGGCTTTACAGTGACAATCTCGGATAATGACGGTAAGTCGCAGAAGTTCTCGACATCTGGCTCGACAACCGTGGCTGTGAATACTCTTGTTGAGATGCAACCGATGACTTATGCCCCCGATAAAGACCTTATCTTCGCGGAAAGTTTTGATGTCTGTGTCTATGGTGGCGATTTGGTTGCATACCGCACAGGTAGCAACGTATGGCGAGGCCGCTTGCCGATTCATCGCGATGGCACGGTGGTCGAGGGTCTGCCGATTCTATCGACTCACACCGACCAAGATGGCTTGCAGCCCGGATACTACTACTCGAATTCCGCTATGGCAAAGTCGGGCGATGGCGTTACTCAACATAAGATTGTGACTCCGGGTCTTATCTTTGCGGACTATACTGAGGAGGGTACGGGATACTCTGCTACGATGGCGGATGTGATCTCGGCAGGTAAGCTGCGAGTTACTCCCGAACTGCTCAATGTGCGCGGATTCAACGATTGGTATATAAGCCGTTGCATCGAGTATCACGGATACCTTGCAGTCGGTAACGAGAGAGCTCTGAACTCTACCTCGTCATTCAAGTTTAATATGAATCCCCTCGGAGTGCTTACGACTCCATATATGCCGATAAGTGGCTCGGTGGATGTTGAGGTATTCTTCGATATTGCTGCAGGTGACGGTGTGACCGGCTACTGCAAGAAGGATAGCCCCACTGCGAGCAACTCGTTCTACACTTTCCAACCCGATGCTACGGAGGCTGACGAGGCCAACAATATCTATTGGCGTGAGGATAAGTTCCGATTCTGCGTTGTCGGTGGTACAGGCCTGGCAACAATTATTAAACTCGAATTTGTGGACGAGAATGGTGGTGTGATGGTAAAAGAGGACGGAACGCTGATGAGCTATGAGTCGAGCGGAAGCTATGTTGAGGTTCCCGAAAGCGACATTCCCGAAGAGTGGGCTCGCGTGAAGGTATTGGTGAAAAATGCCGATGATAAGACCCGATTCCGCTTCTACAACAATCAGGCAACTCGATATATGACCTACCATATAGACAATATCGAGGTGCGTAGGGCAGACCTGAGCTATATTCCCGAAGATGCGAATGTGACCGGTACGGTGACTTGTGAGGGCCAGCCGATGCAGGGTGTAGTGGTGTCGGATGGCGAGCACGTAACTAAGACTGATGCAGAGGGTAGATACTATCTGCAGTCAGACCTCGAAACAACGAGTCACGTATTTATCACTATCCCGTCGGGATATGAGATGACAGGTCGAAAGAATAACATCGCGCCTGCATTCTTCGCAGCCTTGAAGAATACCGAGACGGTACAGATTTGCGACTTCCAGCTCAAAAAGGTCGATCAGACAAACTATACGATCCTCACTATGGCAGATTCGCACGTGCTGAAAGGCGCTGCAAACTTCGGTAGTACCAATGATCGCACGTTATTTATGAACGAATTCCTGCCCAAGTGGAAATCATACGCTAATGAGTGTCTGGCTAAGGGGCCGGTGTATGGTATCCACCTCGGTGATATGACACAGCAAGCATATTGGAAGAAGAAGGTATCTATACTTGGATATACCTATACCTACGATAACTACTCGCTGGCGAGCTATTGTGCGGATCTTAAATCTTCGCCCGTACCCATATTCAGCGTAATGGGTAATCACGACCACGATATCCCGAAGTCGGGAACATTCGGCGAGGATGAGCAGCATCTTGCCCGCAAGAGCTTTACCTCGGCAGTAGGCCCGGCTTACTACTCGTTTGAAATTGGTACCGAGCACTATATCGTACTTGATAATGTTGTTATTATCAATAGCGATTCGGGTACGAATAACTATAACGACAATACTGCTACGGGCTACAAAGTCAAGATTGACTCCAAGCAGTTGCAGTGGTTGAAGGATGATGTGGCTCAGATTGATCAGTCGAAGATTAAGGGTGTGGTAATCTGTACCCACTGCCAATTCTACTACGCAAACAAGGGCCTGGCTACGATTCGTGCGAATGAGGTTATGGCTGCTGTAAATAAGTTCCCGGTAACGCTGCTTGTCGGCCACTCGCACGTGTATCGCTACCTCGAAGCGAATACCCCGACCTACAGCAAGAGTGTTCGTGAGTACCTTACGCCAGCATTGATGGGTACGGCTTGGCACGATTCGATGACCTGTACCGATGGTACTCCCGCCTCGTTTGTCGCCTTTACGTTTAAGGATGGAAAGACAAGCTCTCACGAGGTTATTCCGTTTAGTAACCTCAATAAGGAACTTACACTTCGTGCATACGACAAGAATTCGGATTATACCATCACTGAGGGCTCGTTTACTGCCAATAAACCAGAGAATGACGATGCAACGAAGAGTGCTCCTGCGGTGATTGTTAATGCGTGGGGTGCTAAGAGTGTGACCTTCCGTGAGTCTACGGGCGGAACAGGAGTTACCAAGCAGGGTGTATTCGATCCCTACTATCGCACTTGGTTCCACCAATCTTTGGCTTCGAGCGATAGAAACTCTATTCTCTGTAATAAGACCTATCCCGACGGCCCGGGCTGGCAGCAACCATATAATAGTAACCATATCTGGAAGTATATCCCCTCCGACCCTTCGGCAAGTGTTACGGCAACCATTACCGATGAGTTTGGCTCTACTCGTACCCTGACATTGCAGGCTAAGTAGAGGAGGAGTGAGTTTAATAAAATTTTAATAGGAATGCGAGTGAATAGACTATATTTTTTGAAGCGTTTAGTAGCCGTTGTCTCGATGGCCGTGCTCTTTGTCGGATGTGTCGATGATAAGCCGGGCAATGGAGGTGACTCCGATAACGGCGAACTCTACGAAAAGGAGAACGCAACCATTATGGGAGTGGTTTCGTGCGACGGTAAGGGCGTGCAAGGCGTGGCCGTATCGGATGGCACGAATGTGACCAAGACCGATGCTTTTGGCCGTTATTGGCTTCCGAGTAATATCACTCACCACGAATTTAATTTTGTCCACATCTCGATTCCGTCGGGTTATGAGCCGGTGCAAAGAAAGGGTATAGCCTCGGCTTATTGGGCTGAGATCGATAAGACGGCGTCCTATGCTCAGCAGATAGACTTCACGCTGCGCAAGGTCGATCAGTCTAACTATACGTTGCTGGTTATTGCCGACTCGCACGTTCTGGGAGGTCACGGCAAGTTCCAGGCAGATGATGACTGCACACTCTACCGCGAGAGTTTCCTGCCCAAGTGGCGCTCGTATGCCGAGCAGTGTAAGGCTCAAGGCCCTGTTTATGGCGTACACGCCGGCGATATGACCCAGAGCGAGGCGTGGAAGAAGTACTCGATCGCCAACTTTAGGGATGATACTACAGGTGAGATCCCAATCTTCTGTGCTATGGGTAACCACGACCACGACAATCCTAAGGATCTGGGGTTGGCATCCTGCTCGGATGAGACGCAGTACCTCACACGTAAGACCTATACTGCAGCGTTGGGCCCTGCATACTACTCTTTTAACCTTGGTACGGAGCACTATGTTGTGCTGGATGATACATTTATTGAGAGTAATAACTCGGGTGGTTATCTCTGCAAACTCGATTCTCGCCAGATGGCTTGGTTGCGCAAAGATATCCAGGCTATCGACAAGAGGGTGATCAAGGGTATCGTTATCGTGCAGCATATCCCGATGTTCAACGCTAACGGCAAGGTTGCGATGGAGAATGGCGATCGTGTGATGGATATCTTCCGCGACTATCCGCTCACATTCCTTATCGGTCACTCGCATATGGACCGCACGGTTAAGACCCAGACCCCGAAGGGCAAGCCCGTATGGGAGTTTGTACACCCCTCGTTGGCAGGAACGGCGTGGTTTACGCTGAAGAATACCGAGGGTACTCCTGCGGCATTTTGTGCCTACCAATTCAACGATGGCGTGGGCGTAAAGCGAACCTACGTTCCCTTTGGTGAGAATGAGAACCTGCAGTATAGAGTCTACTCGAGCGTGGCGAGTGTAGGCATCAGCGATGCTTGGAGCTACGCAATTACCGAAAAGACGGGTAAGCGTTGGAGCATCGAACTCGATGCGGAGGTAGCCTCTGCGTCGGATCGCCCTGCGGTGCTGATAAATTGGTGGGGTGCGGCTCGCGTAGAGTTTATGGGTGAGGGTACGGTTACTCTGCCCGGAATCTACGACCTTACCTACCGAGATTGGTATTGGCAGGCGTTGAAAACGGGCGGTATCGGCAAGAACGCCGATGGCACGGGAGCCTCGTGGCAGAATCCCTCGAAGAACACGACCCATATCTGGCAGTATCTGCCAAATAATGCTACGGTGCCTGTGATTGTCGAAGCGTATGACGCCTACGATAACAGCCTCGGCCGTTTTATGGTCTACATAAAGTAAGAATACAACAATAATAATAACTTAAACTATTTACACAATGAAACCTATCAAATTTTCTGTTACGCTGCTTATGGTGCTCCTTCTGGGCATCGGTACGCTGTCGGCAGCCGAGACTTCAGTGGTAAAGGGTCGCGTGTTGTGCAGTGGCAGTGGCGTTGAGGGTGTTTTGGTCAGTGATGGCCACAACGTAGTAAAGACCGACAAGAACGGTGCTTACGAATTGAATGTAGATTTGAGCGAGAGCGACTTCGTGCATATCTCGGTGCCCTCGGGCTACGAGGTTGAGCGCAAGGGTAACTATCCGCTCTTCTGGGGTCGTCTTGATACTAAGGCTACCGGTGCGCAGACCTTCGATTTTAACCTTACAAAGGTAGATCAGTCGGTCTATACGCTTCTTACTATGGCAGATACACACGTCTGCGGTGGAGTGAATCGTCGAGCAAATGCCGATGAGGTTCAGCTCTATAGTAGCGAGTTGATGCCGACGCTGCGTGAGTGTGTAGCTGGCGCAGAGGGTCGCACCTATATCATCACTTTGGGTGATATGACTCAGGTTGGCTATCGTCCCTCGTACCGTGAGGGCAAGGAGGGTGCAGGCTATAGCTTTACTGACTATATGCGTGATACCAATGTAGACGTGCCTATTTTCAATGTTATTGGTAACCACGACCACGATATTCCCAAAAAGGGTACAGCCTTCACAGAGTCTACTATTCGTGGCTCGCGCCGTGATTATCACGCGGAGCTCGGTCCGGTATACTACTCGATGACCATCGGTCGCGAGCACTATATTATTCTTGATAATACCTTCGTGCTTACTTCGGATGCTCACGGTACGACCGATGAGAAGGCAACTAAAGGTAATCAGGTGAGATTGTGTAACGCTCAGGTCGAGTGGCTCAAGAAGCATATGGCGGCTGTCGATCGTTCGACCTTTGATCGTATTGTACTCTGTATGCACTGCCCGCTGCTTAATACCAATGGCGGATTTGCGATGATGCGTCCTCACCAGATTATGGAGCCTACTGCAGGTTGCGAGATGGTGGTCCTTATTGGTCACTCTCACCGCGATCGTACGGTGAGAAGTTGGCATAACGGCCGCGTGATATATGAGTTCCTCCACCCCTCGACTGCAGGTGTAGCGTGGTATTCGCCCATCAACACCGAAGGTACGCCGGGTGCTGTTGTGTCGTATAAGTTCAAGGGTAAGACCTTCGAGCGCAAGTACCATCCTTACGGCTCGCAGAAGGGTGTGCAGTATCGTGTCTATGATAATGCAGACCACGCGTGGAAATATCCTATCAATGAGATTACAGGCTCGTATTGGAGCTACGCTCGCGAGGTTGAGAATGGATACCATAAGCATAAGCCTGCAATCCTTGTGAATATCTGGGGTGCATACTCTTGTACCTTTACCGAGTCGACAGGCGGTAAGGGTGTGACTACGAAAGATTGTTACGATTTGGCCTACCGCGATTGGTATTGGGAGACTTACGAGAAGAGCCTTTGCGGTGAGATTCCGGAGGGTCAGATGTTGCGTAAGGCAAATTGGCAGACTCCGAGCAAGAGCAACTGTGCTTGGAGATATGTTCCTGCCGATCCGACAGCCGTGGTGACAGTTACTGCCAAGGATGTCTTCGGTAATGTGGTTGCTCAGTTCACTGCTCGTGCAAGCAAATAATTAAACTAAAAATATATACCTAATGAAACAATTTCTACAATTCAGAGAGCACTTTGCCTCAGTGCTGCTTCGCGCGACGATGTTGGTTGCGCTACTCTTCGGAGTGGTGAGCCACGCCTCGGCGCAGAGTCAGGTGACAGGTAAGGTGACCGACAAAGATGGTCTGCCGCTTATCGGTGCAACCGTCGTTGTCTCTGGCACAACTAATGGTGTGCTTACTGACCAGAATGGTAAGTATGCAATCCATGTACCATCAAAAGAGAGTATTCTTGAGATTGAGTATCTCGGTTATGCAGGTCAGAAGGTTATGGTCGGTACAAAGACCGTGATTGACGTGATTCTTCAGTCTGATACTCAGGTGGTTGAGGAGGTTGTCGTGATCGGTTATGGTG
This sequence comes from Alistipes sp., assembly GCA_017630245.1. Taxonomy (GTDB): domain Bacteria; phylum Bacteroidota; class Bacteroidia; order Bacteroidales; family Rikenellaceae; genus Alistipes. The sequence continues at coordinate 26,631 of JAGBVQ010000151.1, forward strand.
AGACCAAGAAGAGTGACCTTACCGGTTCGGTAACCAACGTTAAAATGGGCGATGTGAAGGATGCTCCGGTATCTTCGATTGACCAGGCTCTGCAGGGTCGTGTTGCCGGTGCCGACATTATGTCAACATCGGGTGACCCGACCGCAGCAACCTCTATCCGTATCCGTGGTACACGTTCGATTACAGCATCGAACGAGCCGTTGATCGTTGTCGATGGTATTATCGACGCGGTGCAGGATATGGGTGATATTAACCCCGCCGATATTGAGTCTATCTCGGTTTTGAAGGATGCTTCATCGACTGCAATCTACGGTGCGCAGGGTTCGAACGGTGTAATCATCGTTACAACCAAGAAGGGCGCTCCGACGGTGACCAAGCCCAATATCGTCTTCGGTACTAATCTCGGTTTCTCGATGCTTGCGCGTAATCTCGATACGATGACCGCATCGGAGTTTGCGCAGTACCGCGTCGAGGTGGATGAGTATAACGCAAAGTATGCAGCAACCAATCTGCCGAGCGGAACATATCGTGACCCTGAATCAAAGGGTAAGGGTACCAACTGGATCAATCAGATTACCCGCATCGCTCCCTATCAGAACTATTGGGTATCGATTTCGGGACGTACGAAGACCACCAACTATTGGGGCTCGATTTCGTATACCGATATGCAGGGTATCGTACTCGATTCGGGTAACCAGAAGGTGTTTGCTCGTTTCAATGTAGGCCATCAGTTCAACAAGTGGTTCAAGGTTGACTTCTCGACCAATACGATGTATCGTCGCGATATGTGGAATAAGGCTGCTATTGGTGGTTCGAACTATTGGACAGGTGCCACATACCTCAACCCGATGTTGGACGGCTCGTCGACTGTGAATGACCTCTACCAGAACGGTACTCGCTTCAACAACCCCTACATCACTCTGCAGTTGAATACCAACTACCGTGAGGGCTTCTCGTCGACTAATACAGCGACATTTACATTTACTCCGGTTAAGGGATTGACCATCAAGAATATGGTTTCGTACTACTTGTGGCAGTCGCACAACTATCGCTACTATCCTTCGACACTGCCTATGAAGAATGATGGTGACGGAGGTGAGGCATACCGTCTTGAGCACGATGATCGTCAGATCAGCTCGGATCACACTATTCATTACAAGAAGGATTGGAATGGTGGTCACCACTTCGATATTATGGGCGGTTTCTCGACATTCTATAAGTTCCAGAATGAGATTTCGGTAGATGCGAAGGGTCTGTTGGTTGATGACGTTATGTGGAACAACCTGAGCGGTATCCAGAGTAAGGAGAACTATACCGTAGGCTCTTGGAATACACGCATTGCCCGTATGTCGGTGTTGGCTCGTATCAACTATAACTACCAGAAGCGTTTCTACTTCACCTTCACGGGTCGTGGTGACGGTGCTTCGAACTTTGCGGCAAATCGCAAGTGGGGATTCTTCCCGTCAGGAGCATTTAAGTGGAATATGGCAAATGAGACTTGGCTCAAGTCGAACCGCCATATTGACGAACTCTCAATTCGTCTGTCGGCAGGTCGTACGGGTAACAACGCTATCAAGGCTTACCGCTCGTTGGGAGCATTGAGCTCGTCGACCGGAGGTTATATCTTCGATGGCTCGCAGGCAACAATCTACTATCCCGACCGTTTGGCATCGGAGAACCTGACCTGGGAGACTACCGACCTCTACAACGCAGCGCTCGATATGGCCTTCTTGAACAATCGACTCAAAATTACGGCCGAGGGTTATATCAGCAACACTAAGGACTTGTTGCTCTATGTGCAACGTGCTAACCACACCGGTTATGCTTCGTTCCTCGAAAATATCGGTAGAACATCTAATAAGGGTGTTGAGCTTACTATCGAGAGCCGCAACATTGTACACCAGAAGTTCTCGTGGACTACAGCCTTCACTATCTCGCACAACAAGCAGATGGTAGAGGATATCGGCTCTGAGGATTATGTTGTAGCGATGAGTTCGCCGGGTAACGGTTCGCAGATGATGTATGGTTACGTTAAGGGCCGTCCGCTCAATGCCTTGTGGGGCTATGAGTATGGTGGCGTATGGAAGTCGACTGAAGAGATTGAGCGTAACCAGATTACTAAGGCTTATGCAGATCCCTCGACAAATGTACGTCCGGGTAAGGCTCGTTATGTGGACCAGAACCACGATGGTATCCTCGATCAGCAGGACCTCGTATATCTGGGTAATGCCGACCCGATTATCTATGGTGGTCTGCAAAATACATTCAATATCGGTCGCCTGCGCTTAGGTGTATACTTCAACTACTCGTTGGGCGGTAAGATCTACAACTATTCGGAGTTCTATATGTCGGGTTCGTATATGACCAACCAGTATCGTTATATGATGAATGCTTGGCATCCCGATCGTAACCCCAACTCGAATTATCCGGCTGCGGGTTCGGTGGAGGTACACGTTCCGAGCTCGTTGCAGGTACACGATGCATCTTACTTGCGTTTGAAGAGCCTAAGCCTTGGTTATACGTTTGACCTGCGCAAGAAGGTTAATTGGCTTCGCGAGATTAGCGTGGCATTCAATGCCGAGAACGTATGGTTGTGGTCGAAGTATAATGGTTTCGACCCCGACGTTTCGACATCGAGCGGCGACTCGACTCTGCGTCGTGTCGATATGGGTGCATACCCCCGCGCAAGAACATTTACATTTAATCTCCAAATCAAGTACTAAACGAAAACCGATATGAATATGAAAAAATATATTTTAGCACTGTTTTTGGCTCCGGTACTTGGTCTTACGATTTCGTCTTGCTCATTGGAGGAGAAATCGGAGTACTTTGTTGGGCCGGACCAGTATTACGATACTGTTTCGCAATGTCGTATTGCTGTAAACAGTACCTATCACTATTTGAAGACAATCTACGAGTTCCGCCACTTTACAGTTACGGAGGCGCATACCGACCTTATCTATGAGGCTGCACCGACCGTTCCGATGGCGGGTTTGGAGCTCTCGCCTGCACAGCCCGGATTTGCTGAGACTCTCTGGCTCTATTGCTACAAGACAATTATGTGGGCTAACGGAATTCTGGAGCATCTGCCTTCGTCGCCCATCGAGGATTGGGATAAGCTCAACTTTATGCAGGAGACAGCTACGATGCGAGCATTCTACTACTATTTGCTTACTTCGCATTTCGGCGATGTTCCCTTCTACACCGAGGAGGTGGCTACTCAGGAGGATATGGATCGTATCGCTCGCTATCCCCGTATGTCGGCTGTAGCAACTCGTGCGTATCTTATCGAAGAGCTGAATGGCTACCTTGCTCAGATGAAGGATGCTGATACAAATCAGAGCAATGAGACCAAGTTCTTTGTTCGCACCTCGGAGATTAAGGAGAATCGCGCAGGTGCACCTATGGCATTGATGCTTGTGGCAAAGATGGCTATGTGGAACGCTGCGAAGGATACAGAGAACGCTCCTGAGTATTGGTACGATATCGCTCTTACCGCTCTGAAAGATTTGGAGGGTATCTACGGCTCGTTGGCGCAGTACCCATTGGAGGAGATTATGTTCCGCTACAAGAACACTCCTGAGTCAATCTTCGAGATTCAACACACCTACACTTCGGGTGCATTGACCTATGTGTCTAACTTGGCAGCAGTATGTACTCCTTACAAGACTATTGTCGAGAAGGATGCCGAGGGTAACTGTACAGTTGCTACTTACGATGGTCTGACTGTTCCCGAACTCGGTGTTGATGCTACAACGTGGACACCTGCTCGCCCGAATCTCTATTTCAGCGCAGGTTTGCAGCTCTACAAGGGTCCTGATCAGCGTGCTGAGATCAATATGGCTTGGCGCTATCCGGCAAATGACTCAGGAACGGAGTTTAAGTCGGTGAATACCCGCCCGTGGTTAGGTCCGAAGTTCTGGTGTCCGAATATGTACACTACAAACGATTCGAATAACTACAAGGTGTTCCGTTATGCAGATGCTTTGTTGATGATGGCTGAGTGCTATTGCGCAAAGCAGGATCAGGCAAACTTCCTGAAGTATCTGAATATGACTCGTAATCGTGCAGGATTGGGCGACTATACCTTCCGCAATTGGGAGAAGGCTCTGGCCGAGATTCAGAATGAGCGTGCACGCGAGCTCTTCGGTGAGTTCCAGCGTAAGTTTGACCTCGTTCGTTGGGGCATCTGGTATCAGCGTACCAAGGAGTTCAACGACTACGATGAGGTGCAGCTCAATATTCGTCCTTGCCACGAGTATCTGCCTATCCCTGCAAAACAGGTTGGATATTCGAAGAATGCTCTCGACAACAAGGAGTACAACAAGTATGGTATGTAACCTTAAAACAGCTAAGAGATTATGAAAAAAACAATATATAATTTAGTAAAACTCGCACTCGTTGCCCTTCTCGCGCTGCCCGTAGGTTCGTGCCAGAAGCCTTACGAGATGGATCTGCCGCTGGCAGTGAGCCGTGCGAATTTTACGGTAAAGAAGGATGCCGGAAAGGTCTTCTTTATTGTCTACTCGCAGCAAAATTGGACTGCAGAGTTTGACGCTCCCATCACCTGGGCCCGCCTTTCGCGTACGAGCGGCGATAATCAGACTCAGGTTAATGTGGAATATGACGAAAATACCGATCTCTCGCGCGGTGTGAATATCGTCATCCGTTCGGGTAACTTGACCCGCAAGGTCTACCTGAGCCAGAATGCCGGTATGTCGGGCGATATCGCCTATAACCCCGAGCAGCAGTCGATCAGTCTGCTCAAAGAGCCGTATGCAGTTGAGATTGCAGCACGCTCGAATGTTCCGGCTGCCAATATGGCTATCGCTGCAAGTTCGGTGAACTATGTAACCGAGGGCGAGGAGTGGATTCAGAATATTGTTGTTACCGACGAGAAGGTGACCTTCGATGTATTGGAGAATGCTTCGGGTGCGGTGCGTCAGGCAATCGTACAGATCAGCTTCCCCGTGGCTGCGTGGGATGAGCCTATTACAGCGATGATTGCTGTAACTCAGGGTGCAGCTCCCGCTGCGTTTGGCTCACTTCCCGAGTCGATTGCTGCTGATCCTAACGGAATCAACCAGCTCTCTATCGAGCTTTCGCCTAACTTTGCACCGTCGCTCTACGACTATCGTGCAGAGTACTCGATAAGCTATCCGGCTGATGGACCGCAGGATTGGTTGAGAAATACAGATTTGGATGCCGATACCTTCAAGTTTACAGCCGCAGCAAAGCCCAATCCGGCAGAGATGCGTACTGCAACTATTACATTCACGCTGAAGGATAAGGCTAACAATGTCTGCGATACTCGCGTGGTGACCGTAACTCAGGAGAAGTCTAATATGGGTGCAACCGATGGCGGTAACGACAGCGGTGAGGAGCCTAAGGATCCCGAGGAGGATTTTTAATCATTAAACGATTGAATGGATATGAAGAAGTTATTATATATAATTCCGGCTATGGTTTTGGCAGCTTGTTCGACCGACTTTGCGGGCGATGAGCAGGGCCAGACCCCTTCGTTGGGAGGTCAGAAGACCGCAGTGGAGGCGGTCATTGATGGAGAGACAATTGCCGATACGCGTAACTCGCTCGTTGATGAGGCCGGCAAGCGCTTTATCCTTTGGAGTGAGGGTGATGCTATCGGTATGAATGGTGTAACGAGTGGAGCTAACATCCAGGGTGTGCTGGACGAGGAGTCTGTGGGTAAGCAGAATGGTATCTTCTGGTACGCTAAGGAGTTCCTCGAGGGTGGCGTGTCGTACGCTTATTATCCCTATAACGCCAGTGCGAAGATTGTCAATGGAAAACTTACTACCACTCTGACTTCGAAGCAGACCTACTTGACTGAGAGTATCTTTGCTCCGAATGTGACCGTTATGGTCGGCAAGAGTGGAGCCGATGGTGTGCTGACATTTGTGAATAGCTGCTCGATTATCGAGATTCAGCTTAAGGGTACACAGCTCTTGACCTACTTGGCGCTGCGCTCGATTGCAACTCCGATCGCAGGAACAGGTACCGTGCTGATTGATGCAGAGGAGCCTGCGTTTGTGCTGAATGGCGAGAACGATAAGTTTGAGATCTCGCTCGATCTGGGCGAGGGTGGTGTGCAACTGAACGCTGACGAGGCAACCTCGTTCTACTTCGTGATTCCTCCGGGTACATATAGCGACCTGCAGGTTGTTACCGAGGCTGATGGCGAGAAGTTCGTTCGCTCGCTCACGAAGGCTCACACTATCAAGCCGCGTCACATCCTGCCCACTTCGGCCTTTACGCTCGAGCCGTTGAAGGCTTCGGAGTGCACTCCGCTGAATGAGGGTGTTCCTTCGAACTGCTATATGATTCCGGCAGATGTGCGTGGTAAGCACTCGTTCGAACTCAAGCACGTTAATGGCGAGGCAATCAAGGGTACACCCGCAAAGGTGGCTCTGCTGTGGGAGGATACCCCCAATACGGTTGGTAACGTACATTTCGACAAGGAGAGTGGTAAGGTGCTCTTTACTACCAACGGCAGCGGTAATAATGGTAATGCGTTGATCTCTGTATTCGATGCAGATATGAATATCCTCTGGAGCTGGCATATCTGGGTTAGCGACGCTGAGGATCAGGTGTTCGGTGCTGCGAAGGATGTAACCATCCTCGACCGTAACCTTGGTGCGAAGTATGCTCCCAAGTCGGCTGCAGATGTGGCTGCGATGGATGGCTTTAAGGCTGCCGAGACAGCAGGTCTCTACTATCAGTGGGGTCGTAATACGCCGCTTCCGGCCCCGATGACTATGGACTCTTACTACTCGACCAAAGACTTCTCGATCCAGAATAAGTGGGGTTACGAGACCAAGTCTTTCAATAGCAATACAGCAAAGGTCTATATCAACAAAGATTTGGGTAAGGAGTTTAAGTTTGAGAATCGCTACTTTGATACAGCTTCGCAGACTATCGAGGCTGCAGCTGCAACTCCGATGGCGATGATCCACGGTAATACGAACGGTTATATCCACACTTGGGCATCGGATCTGATCAAGGTTAATGTTGGTGGTGATGCTGCTCTGTGGACTACTAATGGTAAGGGTAATATGGATCCCTGCCCTGTAGGCTATCGTGTAGCCGGCTTTAGCGAGTTGTTGCACGCTTACCGTGACTATCAGAATAGCGGATCGTCGTACTATAAGTATGCCCACTATTTGGTGGGTAGTGGTAAAGTTAATTCGGGTAACTCGGGTAACGACAACTATGGTGGTTACTATCAGGGCGCTGAGAGTAACAACAACTTTGTATGGCTGCCGCTATGTAGTGTGCGCATTAGCTATATGCGTAACGATAGCGGTGTGCCGTGTATACCTTCGAAGCGTTCGGAGCAGGGTGCATTGTATAAGTGCGGCTTCTATGCTCACGATACTGCAGCGACTCTTACATCAGGTTGTTTCTATATGATCGGTATTCCAGATATCGCCTGGACACCCGCAACCGTTATGGCAACTACAGGCTCTAACCGTACAGGCTGGGGTGTGGATGGAGTATATCTCCCGGCGCTCTATATGGCACAATCGGGTAACCCATACCGCTATACTCATAGTAGTGGCGATCGCAGCTTGGCAGTGTCGGATGCAGTTCCCGTGCGTTGTGTCAAAATGCAATAACTCTCAAATGTTGATATTCTATGAAAATGATTGATATAAAGAAGGTTTTTAGATGTGGCGTGGTCGCTTTGGCGACCCTTGCCACCGCCTGCGTTGTCGAGGAGACAGTTCCTGTAACAGGAAGTGAACTCGGCGCCTTGCAGAAGGTCTACGAGGTGGAGTCCGTTGCCGATATGTTGCACGTTGATGTCTACTCGAATAATACCTATACCATCTCGCTTTTGAATGATGCTGATTGGGTATCGTTCCCTGCCACCTCGTCGGGCGATAAGGGCTTTGATGTAAGCTATACCGAGAATAATGCCACACACCGTCAGGCGATCCTGCGTCTGAGTGTCGAGCAGTTCAACCACTCCGATACGGTCTATATCCGTCAGAGAGGTTTGGCTGCGCAGTACCTTAAGATGGAGGATGCGGGCATCGTTGTGGCAGGTAGTGCTGCAGGCGAGTCTACAACAACTATTGATACCAATGTCGAGGCTGACCAGATTTCGGTTAAGGCTGTGAATCTTTCGGCCGGCGATGAGTGGATTAGCGATCTGCGTGTTGAGGAGCAGGGCGGAGAGGTTAAGCTCAGCTTCAACTACGCAGCGAACGATAGTGCCGATGCACTGCGTAAGGCTCGCGTTACGATGTCGTATGTGGATGGTTGGAATAACCACGTATCCTACGACGTGATCGTTACCCAGCGCACGGGCGATGATAAGCTCGGCGTTGCAAAGAGCTTTGAGCAGGTGCGTGCTATGGCTGACGTGAAGGGTGTAGTGCTTGATGAGGATATCCTCATTGAGGGTATTGTTGTGAGCAACCGCGAGTCGGGTAATGCCGGCGATAATACGCAGAATTCGCCCGCAACGATCGATTACTCAATTAGCGAGCGTACGATCTACCTCGAGTCTATGGATGGTAAGTATGGATTTATGCTCAAGACCGCAACCAAGGAGGATAACATCTTCTTGTTCGGCGATAAGGTTTCGTTCTCGTTGCGTGGAGCAAAACTCTTCCGCTCGAATCCCGTGATGTCGAAGATGCTGGGTGAGACTGCCCCCGACTATTATTGGTTCACCGACGTCACCTCGTCGATGGTGGTATCGCGTGTTGAGGGTGCTACCGTTCCCGTGAAGGAGCTCTCGATCAACCAGCTTACCGATGCGGATATCTTTACTTACGTTAAGTTGCAGAATTGCGAGATCTCGATGCGTAAGGGTCCGCTGACCCCGATTAACGAGGGTTATGCTAATGCTACCGGCGCGAACCGTACAGCAAAGCATGCGATTTTGCTGCACGATATGAATGGTGATGCGCTCTATGTCTACACCAATACAACTTGCCTCTACCGTCGTGATGGTAAGTGTTTGCCCTACGGTATCGGAACAATGTCGGGTGTAATAGTTCATGAGTTGTATACTCGTTTCGAGTACGCTGACAACGATACTGGCGATGAGGATACTTATGGCAATATTGGTCGCTACCAGATCCGCCACCAGTCGTATGAGGACTTCGGTATGGCTAAGGATTCGAAGGATGCACAGTCGAAAGTTCTGGCCGAGTGGAGCTACATCACCGATCAGTATCTCACCCTCTATCCCGCAACTGCCGGTGAGGATAAGAATGCAGTGATGGATCACACTTTCCGATATACTGATAACAACGCTTCGGATTCGCGCAGACATACTTGTGTGAACTTCGATGAGGATTTCTCGTACTTGGGCCCCATTGGAAATAATGCAGAGTTTATGTTCGGCAAGAATACGGGTAACCAGAATGGTCTGGGCGTAATCTTGGACGATGGTACTAACTGGATGGCTCCGGGCTATACGGGCTATCGTAGCGAGCAACTCGTAAATATCAATAACAACTCGAGCTCTCACGCCGGTAAGGGTCAGGTTCCGAGCGCTGTAGGTTCAGGCTGGAAGGTGTGGTACAACATCGATGCTAAGGGCCATGCTCACAGCTTCCTCTTTACGGTTTCGACCAAGAGTGTGGATGCCGGCGATAAGCTCTATGCTGTAGCTTCGATGCAGAACTCTGTAACCAGCGGCAACTTCGGTCTTCGTTATTGGTTTGCAGAGTACTCGCTGACCGATAATACAGGTCGTGGTGATGAGGCTGAGTGGGTTACAATGGAGCGTTTCTCGGTGCCCGACCGTATTCAGTGGACTCCCACATCGCAGCTCTTCCAGAGCTCGGGATATAAGCCTGTGTTTATAGAGTTGCCGGCGGAGGTGTTGGCAGGTAAGGATGAGGTGTATATCCGTCTGCGTCCTGATGTTAAGGCCGGCTTCGGTTCGTCTCTGGACTATATCAGCGAGGGTGCACACTCGTCGGCCTATCTGTCGTGGACTTCGATGAACTATTTTGCAGTCCGCTACAATAAATAGATATCCTTTTACACACAAAAGTGGCTACCTCTGCGGGTGGTCGCAATGTAAAGAAATATAGCTATGAAGCTACAATTTAAAACCCTATTGATGGCGGTGGTGCTGCTTGTGGCAGCACTCCCCGCCGCAACGGAGGCTAGGGCGCAGAAGGTCTGGAAATTTGAGGAGCTGCGTACAGAGGCGGCAAAGCGCGAGATTACTAACATTGACACCGATGTTCTGATCGAGGGATTTGTTATCAGTGATCCAACGAGCGAAAACCGAGAGCATAATGGTCAAGCCTTCTTTAACTCGACTTATAATGGCAATGCAAATGTTGTCTATTTCGAGTCTTTGGATGGTAAGTATGGATTCCGTTGCTATCTCTCATCGTCAAAAGATGTTAAGAACTTTCCTCGTTATGCACGTATGATGCTTAACTTGAAGGGTACGAACATTAAGCGATTCGGCGCTGACCGATTCTCGATTAACAAGCTCTCCAGCAAGGCCATTGTGCGTCAGTTTGCGGGCAATGCTGCGGCGCTGCCTCGCAAGGAGCGTTATATCCACGAGCTGACTCCGGCGGATATGTACACCTATGTGACACTCAAGGATTGTGAGTTTGTCTTCAAGGATGGCTCCTTCTCTAACGTCTACGAGAACTATTCGCAGAGGTCGAGTATCAATAAGTTCGGTAACGGAATGATGGATGGCTGGGCTTCGCTCTTGTGCGATAAGTACGGCTCGAAGATCTATATGTATATGAATACCAAAGTGCCTTGGCGCCGCGATGGTAGCGGTGTTCCGCAGGGTGCAGGCGATATGAAGGGTGTGCTGGTATTTACCTTTATGCCGCGCTATGGTGTTAATGATTTCTTCGGTACGGCTGCTATCCGTCCGATGACGCGCGAGGATATTGCAATGCCTGCGGAGCCCGAAAAATCTAACTATAAGAGTATCGCCGAGTGGAATTGGAGTGACAACTCGTTTACATTCAACACCGAGAAGGGCCAGCGTAAGGCAGTCTCGACAGAGCGCATTTTGGCTGATGTTGGTAGCGGTACGCTACACTCGATGGTCGGTGGTGAGGTTATTCGCGGTCGTGACTATAATAACCTGCGCATCACTGATGGTAAGGAGTATGGCTCGAAGGGCGATCGTGGAATGGTGCTGCGTGGCGCAATGCGCATTAAGACCCCGGCCTGCAGTTGGTGGGATTGGAAGAGCGATTGTGGCCGTGGTATCGAGCTTAACTTTTCGACCGAGGGTATCTCGGGCAATAAACTGATGGTTGCATTCTCGTTTGGTGCCGGCGAAATTAACGCTCAGACGTCGTACGATTTCCCCGTATATTGGGGTGTTGAATACTCGACCGATGGTAAGAATTTCTACCGTATAGCAACCTCTCCCAAGGCGCTGCGTTCGGTGCCCTGGTGGTATGTGAATGATATCGGAGGGGTAACCTATCCCACCTCGGAAGAGGCTGGTCTGGGCTTTACGGAGCATAGAGTGCTTCTGCCTGCGGATGCCTTTGGCTGCAAGAATGTTACGGTGCGTATCGTTCCTATTGCAAAGAATGCAGCTACGCTTGCTACTCGCAATACCGATAAGGCGGCGCTGCGCCCCAATCTGATGACAGATACCTATGTAAGTTTCGGCTCGATAGTAGTGCGTTATAATTAAAATGAGGAGTTGAAGTTATGCGTTTTAATAAGATAATAGTTTCGATTTTGCTCCTTGCTGCAACAAGTGTGGCAATGGCAGATAATGTGGCCGGTACGGCAGAGCGTCCCGACCCTGCAACCGAGAAGATCGCGGTGAATACAACTCCGAGTGAGGCTTATGATGCGAAGAATGTAGACTTTGCGAAGCTGACCGATATCGAGGTTGTGGGCAATCGTCTGTGGGCTTCGGTGCTTGGCGGTGGCGAGAATGAGAAGGGCTTCCTGATGTTGGCCTATAGCGACAATGGAGGTAAGTCGTGGCGTATGCCTGTGGGCGTTATCGACCCGCACGATACAGCGCTTAAGCATCCCCGTTCGGCAAATCACGGAGTGCTGTGGCTCTCGCCTAAGGGTGAGCTGTGGTACTTCTATACGGTTTCGATGTACTACTTCGATGGTCGAGGTTCTCTCTTTGCTACCGTTTGCCGCAATGCCGAGAGCGAGAATCCCGCTTGGAGCGAGCCTATGCACTTGGGCGCAGGTGTCTGCACCGGTAAGCCGGTGATTCACCCCGGTAACGGCAATTGGGTGTTGCCGGTGGCTCTCTGGGGTAGAGATTTGATCAACTACGAGGGCCGTCGCTGGATTATGTCGGCACAGAAGGGTCACAAATGGGTATCGCCCTATGCTGAGGAGTATAAGGAGTTTGACTCGAAGCGAGGCTCGGGTGTCTATGTGTCGAGTGACGAGGGCGCAAGCTGGAGTGCACACCTCGGCGCAGTGAAGACCCCCAGTGCCGTCGCTGAGCGTTATCCCAACCCTACGCTGTATGTAAACCAGAAGGGTGGTATAACGATGGTTACCCGCTCGGCAAATACAGCCTATGCACACGCTTCGTGGTCGACGGATGGTGTGTCGTGGAGCCCCAATGCGTGGAAACATCTTCCTGCACCTGACCAGAATATTCTCTTTACGAATCGTCCTGACGGCAAGTTGATGATGGTGCGTAATGGCCGATTCGACCAGCCGCTCTATTGGTTGCCCGAGAAGATGTATGTCTACCTCTCGGATGATAATGGCACGACTTGGTATGGCGGTCTGAGAATCTCGTCGGATAATCTCTCGCTCGATCCCTGTGTGGCTCAGGCAAAGGATGGTACGATCTATATCGCCTACACATCCAACATTTTCGGCAAGAGTGAGATACGCCTTGTGACTACTTCGGAGGCGGAGATCGATAACGCCTCGACTGCGTTGGCCGTGAATGCTGCGAATGTGGCACCCATCCTGGCGATGCCGAAGGCTGCGGCTCGTGCCGATGCCGAGTTGAAGACGCTGCAGGCTACGCGCAAGGAGTGGGGTAAGCAGTCGTTGCGTGTGGCAACCTACAATATTCAGTATCCTACTCGTTGGAATGAGCGTCTGATTCCGCTTATCAAGACCATAGATAAGTATGATTTAGATGTGTTTGGTTCGCAGGAGCCATTTATGCCTCAGATTGAGGATATGATGGCGCATATCGGCGACCGCTACGCTTGGATTGGTACCTGCATCGCGGGAGATGATAATGTGCGTAATAAGCACTTTAACCCTATCTTCTACAAGAAGGAGCGCTTGGAGTTGCTCGATTGGGATACCATTTGGTTTACCGATAAGGCCGGAACTCCGGGCTATGGTGCGTGGTCGGCACGTCTGCTGACGTGGGCTCACTTCCGCGACAAGGCTACCGATAAGGAGTTCTATCTCTTCAACTCGCACTTCGACCACCTCGGTCCCGAGGCTAAGGAGGTGGCCGCACATATCTTGGTGCAGGCTGTGCGCGAGATTGCTAAGGGTATGCCGGCATTCTGTACGGGTGACTTTAACTGCGACGAGTATAGCCGTCCCTATAAGACTATCATCGCATCGGAGTTTATCAACGACTCTTTCAGAGCTGTGGCAGAGCCGACTAACGGAGTCTATCCCTCACACAGTGGCTATAGGGCTCCAAAGCCTGGTAATAGCACCCATATCGACCACGTCTTCTTTACGCCCAATGCGGTGCGTATCATGAATTGGGAGTTGATTATCGAGGGCTATAATGGTATGTGGGGTTCGGACCACTTGCCGATCTTTGTGGATTGTAAGATTGCGAACTAAATAAAAACGGCTTAGGTATGTGCAAAACAGGGAAATACGCTTTAGTATTCCCCTGTTTTGTCATTATGGCGCAGCTTTCCAATAATAAGACTAAATAACCATACAGTAAAATTCAGGTGGATTCTAAATAATTTTGAATTTTGAATTTTGAA
>JAGBVQ010000152.1 GCA_017630245.1 Alistipes sp.
ACGCCCGACTCATACTTGAGTGTACCGTAGACGTTTTGGCCTGTAACCTTCATTACAACCTCCTTATAACCACCTGCAGTACCGTCATTCGACGAGGTGATCTCATAGCGCCAGCCCTTCGACTCGATATACTTGGTGTACATACGCAGCAGGTCGCCGGCAAAGATTGCCGCCTCATCGCCGCCCGTACCGCCACGAATCTCGACAATGGCGTTCTTGGCATCCTGAGGATCCTTCGGGATAAGAAGAATCTTGATATCCTCCTCCATCTTCTCGATGGCGGGCTCGAGCTCTGCGATCTCCTCGCGAGCCATCTCACGCATCTCCTCATCCTTATCGTTTGCCAGGATGTCCTTCGCCTCGGCAAGGTTTGCCAATGCGGTGCGATAGCGATCTGAAGTCTCGACGATGGGTTCAAGCTCCTTGAACTCCTTGTTGTACTGGACAAAGCTCTTGACGTCTGCAATCACTTCGGGGTCGGTGAGTTTCTGGCCGAGCTCCTCGTATTTGAGTTTCAGACCGTCAAGGCGCATTAAAATTGAATTGTCTGCCATAAAAAGTTTTATCTATTGTGTTTATCTCTGTTATTTCAATGTTGAAAGCCAATCGAGAAGCAGGTGCTTGTACTCCTTCTCGTACTTAAAGTTGCCGTCATCGCCTGCCCAGCCGTGACCACCCGAAGGGAAGATGTACATCGTAGCCTTCACACCATAGTGCTTCAGCGCCTCGTAGTATCGGATCGAGCTGATGGGCGGCACCACGCGATCATCGTCGCTTAGCAGGAGAATTGTCGGCGGAGTAGTAGCCGTTACGCGGTTCTCTAGTGAGTAGTGCTTGGTCATCTCGGGGGTGCGGTCATTGCCCAAAAGGCGGTTGAAGGTGCCCATATGGGTCTGCCAAGTCGTGCCTGTAATTACGGGGTAGAAGAGTACCGAGAAGTTAGGCTTCTGATCGTCGGGGGTGAAGGTCGAGGTGTAGGCCGCAAGGTGACCACCTGCCGATGATCCCATAATACCCACCTTCGCGGGGTCGATATCGAGCTCCTTGGCGTGCTCACGAGCGTAGCGTAGCGCAGCCTGTGCATCCTCCAGAGGCACCTCTTTATGTCCGTAGTTGGGAAGGCGATACTTCACGACAATTGCGGTGATTCCCTCCGAGCTCAACCACTCGGCCAGATTGTATCCCTCCTTGGTTATGCAGACCCTGCTGTAGCCGCCACCCGGAAGGATGACGATGCAACGGCGAGTATTTTTCGCCTTGTCAGCCTTGTAGATATAGAGTGCCAACTGCGAGGTGTTGCCCACAAAGTTATGTTTGTCGAGGTTTTCGTCTTTGGTCTCCTCGTTAGAGTGGGGTGCAGTCGAGTTGTCCCAAATTCTTACAACCTTATCTGCTTTGTTGGGCGAGTCTACAGTTTTCTGTGCAGAGACTGTAGCGATAGCAAAGCTCAGCGCCAGCAGGGTGAATATAACTCTTTTCATAGTTATGTTACTTTAGTGTGTCTAACCAATCGAGCAGCAGATGGTGCCACTCCTTCTCATATTTGAAGCCCGCCTTACCGGCCCAGCCGTGACCTCCCGAAGGGAAGGTGTACATCGTAGCCTTCACGCCGTAGTGCTTCAGAGCCTTATAGTAGAGCATAGAGTTCTGTGACGGCACAACAGGATCATCGTCGCTGAGCATAAGCAATGTGGGTGGTGTTGTTGCCGTTACGCGATTATGGAGCGAGTAGAGCTCAACCTCTTCGGGGGTGCGATCCTTGCCGAGCAGATAGTTGTAGCTGCTGATATGTCCCAGCCACGAGTCGCCCGTGATTACCGGATAGATCAAAATCGCAAATGCCGGCTTCTCGGCATCGGGAGTAAAGGTCGAGACATAGGCTGCCAGATGGCCACCTGCCGAACCGCCCAGAACGCCCACCTTTGTGGGGTCGATACCCAGCTCTGCGGCGTGCTCGCGGGCATAGCGAAGAGCAGCTTGCGTATCCTCCAAAGGTACCTCTTTATGTCCGTAGTTGGGCAGTCGGTACTTCAGTACGATCGAGGTGATGCCCTCATCGCGCAGCCACTCGGCAATGCGGAATCCCTTGCTCATAACCACGCCACTATAACCACCGCCCGGGAGAACGATGATACACTTATCGCTCTTGGGGGTTGAGGGCTTGTAGATGTAGAACTCGGTCTGTGAGGTGCAGAAGGCATAGCCCTTCTCGTTCACATACTCATCTTTCGTCTCCTGGTTGGAGTGGGGTGCTGTTTGGTTGTTCCAATGTTTGACCACCTGATCTGCCGTGTGCGTCAACTCGACAGCCTTTTGTGCCGAGGTTGTAGTCACTGCGAAGAGAGCCAACAGCAGAGTAAATATAACTCGTTTCATAGCCCTATATGCTCATTTTAACGCTCCAAAAATGCCAACCAGCGAAGCAGCAGATTCTGCCACTCCTTCTGGTACTCGAACGTGTCGTAGTTGCCGTAGCCGTGACCTCCCGTGGGGAAGACGTGCATCGAAGCCTTAACGCCGTGGTAGCGCAACGCTGCGTAGTACTCTGCAGAGCCTGCGGCGGGCACTGTGCGGTCGTCATCACTCAAGATAAGCAGGGTCGGCGGAGTTGTTGCCGTAACGCGCTTCTCGAGCGACCACTCGTCAGCCTCGCTCTCGGTGTGGGTCTTGCCCAGCAGGTTGCGGAATGAGCCGATATGGGTGGTGAACGAGTTTGCTGTAATCACCGGGTAGAAGAGAATCGAGAAGTTGGGTTTATCCTTGTCGTCGGCAATGGTCGATGCCGAGCCTGCAAGGTGACCTCCTGCCGAGAAACCCATAATGCCGACCTTTGCGGGGTCGATATTATACTTCTTGGCCCTCTTGCGCACGGTGCGAAGAGCCTCAACAGCATCCTCGAGGGGTACCTCCTTGTGGCCATTGGGCATACGATACTTCAGCACAAAGGCTGCAATGCCGTTCTTTGCCAACCACTGCGCCATAAGGTAGCCCTCCTGATCCATTGAGAGCTTGGCGTAGCCGCCGCCCGGACAGATTACCACTGCCTGACCCGTAGCCTTTGCGGGGTCGGCATTGTAGACGTAGAGCTCGGTGTCGACAACATTCACAAGGCGCATCGGCTGTGCGAAGTGCTCCTCGCCCTCCAATCCGTTGGAGTGGGGAGCTGTCTTATTGTCCCAGATCTTGATGGTTTCGTCCTGCTCGTAGAGAGGCTTTGCGTCGGGCTGCTTTGCGTAGCCTGCGGTTGCGATAAGTGCCATTGCCAAGATGATTAACTTTTTCATATTCGGGTTGGTTTTACTTTACAAGGTTGATAATCTTGCCGGGAACGACAATAATCTTCTTCGGCTCGGCACCCTCCAACCAACGCTTAGCCTCGTCGGTGGTGACGATGTCGGCCGAGATCTCGGCTGCAGTAGCTGTGAGCGGATACTCCTTCTTGAAGCGCACCTTTCCGTTGATCGAAACGGGGTAAGCGAATGCGCTCTCAACAAGGAACTTCTCGTCGTGAGTGGGGTATGCTGCATCGCAGATGGTTGTCTGGTGACCGGCCAACGACCACAACTCCTCGGCGATGTGGGGAGCAAAGGGCGAGAGCAGAATGGTCAGAGGCTCCAAAATCTCGCGCTTGTGACACTCGCCAAGCTCGTTGAGGCAGATCATAAATGCCGCAACAGAGGTGTTGAACGAGAAGTGCTCGATATCCTCGCGAACCTTCTTGATGGTCTTATGCAGAGTCTTGAGCTCCTTGTCGGTTGCCTTCTCGTCGTTGAGAGCCAAGTTACCCTCGCGGTCGAAATAGAGACGCCAGAATTTGCGCAGGAACTTATGCACTCCGTCAATACCGTTGGTATCCCACGGCTTCGACTGCTCGAGCGGGCCGAGGAACATCTCGTACATACGCAGCGTGTCGGCGCCGTACTGCTCGACAATATAGTCGGGATTTACGACGTTGAACATCGACTTCGACATCTTCTCGATAGCCCAACCGCAGATGTACTTGCCATCCTCGAGGATGAACTCTGCATCTGCAAACTCGGGGCGCCAAGCGCGGAAGGCATCCAGGTCGAGGATGTCGTTCTTGACGATATTTACATCAACGTGAATCTCCTGAGTCTCATATTCCTTACGGAGTCCGAGCGATACGAACTTATTGGTGCCCACCACGCGGTATACGAAGTTTGAGCGACCCTGAATCATACCCTGATTTACCAACTTCTTGAAGGGCTCCGATTCGCATACATAGCCCAAATCGTAGAGGAACATATTCCAGAAGCGAGAGTACATCAGGTGGCCCGTAGCGTGCTCGATACCTCCGATGTAGAGGTCTACATTACTCCAATAGCTGTTTGCCTCCTCGCTAACGAGAGCCTCGCCATTGTGGGGATCCATATATCGCAGGTAGTATGCCGACGAGCCGGCAAATCCGGGCATTGTCGAGTACTCATACTCCCAGCCCTCAACTCTTGCCAATGGCGGCTCGCCCTGCTCGGTGGGGCCAAAGTTCTCGACTGCGGGCAATTCGAGGGGCAACTGCTCCTCCGAAAGAGGCTTCGCCACATCGCCCTCATACTTGATGGGGAAGGGCTCGCCCCAATAACGCTGGCGCGAGAAGATTGCATCACGCAAGCGATAGTTGATAAGTTTCTTGCCCAAACCTCGCTTCTCGACCTCGTCGAACATCAGGTTGATTGCATCCTTAACATCCATACCGTTCAAGAAGTCCGAGTTGATAACCTCGCCCTCCTTGGCATCGTATGACGACTCCTCGAGGTTGCCTCCTGCAACTACGGGGATGATATCCAGACCGAAGTGGCGTGCAAAGGCGTAGTCGCGCGAATCGTGTGCCGGAACAGCCATAATTGCGCCCGTGCCGTAGCCCGCCAGAACGTAGTCCGAAACGTAGATAGGAATCTGCTTGCCATTGAAGGGGTTGATAGCGTACGAGCCCGTTGCAACACCGCTCACACGCTTGGTCTCGGCGATACGCTCTCTCTCCGAGCGCTTCTTGGTCTGCTCGATATACTCCTCGACAGCAGTCTTATTCTCGGCTGTGGTGAGCTCTGTGACCCACTCGTGCTCCGGTGCGATAACCATGAAGGTTACACCGAAGATTGTGTCGGGGCGAGTGGTGAAGATCTCCAACTTGCGGTCGCTGCCGGCAATGTCGAAGAATACCTGTGCACCTACCGAACGACCGATCCAGTTGCGCTGAATCTCCTTGAGCGAATCGCTCCACTCGAGAGAGTCCATACCGTCGAGCATACGCTGTGCGTAGGCCGTAACGCGCAACAACCACTGCTTCATTCGCTTCTGTACTACGGGGTAACCGCCACGCACCGACAAGCCGTCCTTAACCTCGTCGTTAGCCAATACGGTGCCGAGCTGCGGACACCAGTTTACCATTGTGTCGGCACGGAAAGCGATGCGGTAGTTCTGCAGTACCTGCTCCTTCTCGGCCTCGTTCATTGCAGCCCACTCGGCTGCGGTGAATGAGAGCTGCTGGCTGCAAGCTGCATCTACGCCTTCGGTACCGTTTGCCTCGAATGCGGCAACGAGCTTCTCGATAGGCTCGGCCTTCTGCGTTGCGTTATTGTAGTAGTGAGCAAACATCTTCAGGAATGCCCACTGAGTCCACTTGTAGTACTCGGGATCGCAGGTGCGAACCTCGCGCGACCAATCGTAGCAGAAACCGATCTTGTCCATCTGCTCGCGGTAGCGGGCGATATTCTGCTCGGTGGTTACGGCAGGGTACTGACCTGTCTGGAT
>JAGBVQ010000153.1 GCA_017630245.1 Alistipes sp.
GCAGCGTCCGTTCGGTATCGCTCAGACCGGTAAAGCGTTCCGTAACGAGCTCGTTGCTCGTCAGTTTCTCTTCCGTCAGCGAGAGATCGAGCAGATGGAGATGCAGTTCTTCGTGAAGCCCGGCACCGAGATGCAGTGGTGGAACGAGTGGAAGGAGACCCGTATGGCTTGGCACCGTGCACTCGGCTTTGGCGACGAGAACTACCGCTTCCACGACCACGATAAGTTGGCTCACTACGCTAACGCAGCAACTGACGTTGAGTATAACTTCCCCTTCGGTTTCAAGGAGGTTGAGGGTATCCACTCGCGTACCGACCTCGATTTGGGCAACCACCAGAAATTCTCGGGCAAGAAGATTCAGTACTTCGATCCCGAGTCGGGCGAGAGCTACGTTCCCTACGTTGTCGAGACATCGATCGGTGTTGACCGTATGTTCTTGCAGATTATGTCGGCCGCGTACTGCGAGGAGAAACTCGAGAATGGCGATGAGCGCGTAGTATTGCGCATCCCCGCTTGCCTTGCTCCTACCAAGGTTGCCGTTATGCCGCTGGTTAAGAAGGATGGTCTTCCGGAGAAGGCTCGCGAGATTATCGACGATTTGAAGTACGACTTCGTTGTGACTTACGATGAGAAGGATTCGATCGGTAAGCGCTATCGCCGTCAGGATGCAGTAGGTACTCCTTTCTGCGTAACCGTTGACCACCAGACCCTTGAGGATGGTACCGTAACTGTTCGCCATCGTGACACTATGGCTCAGGAGCGTATCGCTATCGAGGCTCTCCACGCAATGGTTGATGAGCAGTGCTCATACCGCAAGCTCTTCAAGAAGTTGAATAAGTAGAAAGACTCTACCGATGAGAATCGAGATTAAAAACAACAAGCGCTCGTGGGGATTGATTATACTCATTATCGGAGCTTGTTTTGGTCTTGGATATCTGCTTGGTTGGGGTATAGGTCACATCATTGGGTAGAATACTTGCCATAGATTACGGCACTCGCCGCACAGGAATAGCTGTCAGTGACCCTCTGCAAATCATTGCAGGGGGACTCACTACGCTTGATACCAAGGAGCTGGAGAAGTGGCTGGCGGAGTATGTGCCTGCAAATAACGTTACGACCATCGTGCTGGGCAAGCCTACGCAGATGAATGGTCAGCCGAGCGAGACGTGGCGATTTGTCGAGCCGCTGGCAGCCAGGTTGCGTAGAGCATTCCCGGTGGTTGAGGTGACCTTCTATGATGAGCGATTTACCTCAGTGTTGGCCCATCGGGCGATGATTGATAGCGGTATCGGCAAGATGGCTCGCCGCGATAAGGCTTTGGTCGATAAGATTTCGGCAACGATAATTTTGCAATCCTATATGGATAGCAGACAATAGTTTTCGGGGATTTGTAGTTAATACATTATGAAACGATTTTTTCTGATCTTGGCCGCATTGGTGCTGATCTCGGAGGTTGCTGTCTCGCAGTCGAAGCCTCTGCCCAAGTCGCAGGATTGGGCACAGTTCAGCCATTATCAGGAGAAGAATGCCGAGATTGTAGATCGCGTGGGAAAGATTGATGCGGTGTTCTTGGGTAATTCAATAACCTACGGTTGGGCGCGCAAGTGTGCTGATTTCTTCGAGAAGAATAACTTTGTGGGTAGAGGCATCAGCGGTCAGACAACGGCGGAGATGTTGGTGCGTTTCCGTAGAGATGTGCTTGATCTGAAGCCACGTTGCGTGGTGATTATGGCGGGCATCAACGATATAGCAGGTAATAATGGCATTATCTCGCTTGAGAACGTTATGGGTGGTATTGAGTCGATGTGTGAGTTGGCAAAGATTCATAAAATCAAGGTTGTCCTCTGCTCAGTGACTCCTTCGGCTCGTAAGACTCGCTACGATGCCAGCATATTGATGTCGGACGAGATTATCAAGCTTAACGAGATGATTCGCTCCTACGCCCGCAAGAATAAAATATGCTATGTGGATTATCACTCGGCTCTGGCAGATGAGAAGGGTGGTATGCCGACTAAGTGGACACGTGATGCCCTGCATCCGAATACGGCTTGTATGATCTCGGTGTTGCAGCCTTTGGTGCTTGAGGCTGTAAATAAAACCCTCAAGACCAAGAAGAACTATATCTCTCCGATGCCGGAGAAGAAGTAAGAGTGTTAAATTGAAATAATCTAAATAGTATGAAGAGATTTTTTATGCTTTTGTGCGTACTTGTGCTGGTTGCCGGTGCGTCTATGGCTCAGTCGACCGACAAGAAGAAGGCTCCGAAGGATTGGGCTAAGTTCGGTTACTACCAGGAGAAGAATGCCGAGATCGCCGACCGCGTGGGTAAGATTGATGCCGTATTTATGGGCAACTCGATCACCAATGGCTGGGCTCGCAAAGACCCTGCATTCTTCGATAAGAACAACTTTGTGGGTCGCGGCATCAGTGGCCAGACAACCTCGGAGATGTTGGTGCGTTTCCGTCGTGACGTGCTCGACCTGAAGCCTCGCTGTGTGGTAATTATGGCGGGTATCAACGATATCGCGATGAATAACGGCATTATCTCGCACGAGAATATTATGGGCAATATCGAGTCGATGTGCGAGCTCGCTAAACTGCACAAAATAAAGGTTATTCTCTGCTCGGTGACCCCGTCACGTCAGTTCCGTTGGAGAAAGGAGCTCTCCCCTGCTGAGGATATCAAGCGCCTGAACGAGATGATTCGCTCCTATGCTGCCAAGAATAAGATTCACTACGTGGACTACCACTCGGCTTTGACCGAGGCAGATGGCGGTATGCCGCTGAAGTGGGCGAAGGATGGCGTACATCCCAACCTGGAGTGCTACGTTACCGTTATGGAGCCGATGGTTTTGAAGGCTGTGAACAAGGTGCTCAAGACCAAGAAAACATACATTTCACCCCTCCCGCAGGAGTAGTTTGAGTATTATCAATTCGCATTACGTCGCAAGTGGATTAATTGTGAATTGTGAAGTTTGAATTTTGAATTTTGAATTTTTAATTGCAAAATTATGATCTATCCTATTGTAATATATGGCTCGCCCATTCTGCGTAAGAAGTCGGTCGATATTGAGCCCGATTATCCTGAGTTGAAGAAACTTATTGACGATATGTACCTCACGTTGGATGAGGCATCGGGTGTGGGTTTGGCTGCTCCGCAGATTGGCAAGAATATTCGTCTCTTTATCGTGGACTGTACTCCCTGGGCGGAGGAGGTGCCCGAGTTGGCAGATTTCCGTAAGGTCTTTATCAATGCCGAGATCTACGAGCGTAGCCAGGAAACCGACCTCTTCAATGAGGGTTGTCTCTCGTTGCCGGGTCTTCACGAGGATGTGCGTCGCCCGATAAAGATTAAGATGCGCTACCTTGATGAGAACTTCGTTGAGCACGATGAGGAGTTTGACGGCTATCCTGCTCGAGTTATCCAGCACGAGTACGATCACCTTGAGGGTGAGGTCTTTACCGATCGACTCTCTCCCCTTCGCCGCAACCTGCTCAAGAGCAAGATCTTGAACTTGGCAAAGGGTAAGTATCGCTGTTCATACAAAACAAAATAGAGTAAAAGTTGCCTAATAAGGTAATTTTGGTGTTATACGGGGTTGGTCGAAGGGATCACATACGTTTTAGTATGCTCTCCCTCCGCCCAGCCCTGTAAGCCTAAAAATTCCTCTTATTATACAACTTTTAGACGTCGGGTTGTGGGTAGTTGGAGAGTGACGTTTGTCTGGAATTTCCTCATTTTTAGTCACCTCTAAATTTTGTTTGAGCGTGTGTTCGATAAGTCGAATACACGCTCTTTTTGTCGAAAAACTTTGCTTTTTTGGGTGAATTTAGTATATTTGTATCGTATCAGTGAGATTTTTTTAAGTTAAACTTCTAAAAATTAAGTGTATGAAAAAGATTTTTCTCGTTATGGCAGCTATGCTCTGCGTAGCATCGGTGTCTGCGCAGAATAAGGTTAAGGATGCAGCAAACTACGTTGCATCGC
>JAGBVQ010000154.1 GCA_017630245.1 Alistipes sp.
ACATCAAGGACCTCGGCACTTCGGCTTGTCCGCCCTACCACTTGGCAGTCTGCATCGGTGGTACATCGGCAGAGATGTGTCTGGCAACCGTAAAGAAGGCTTCGGCCGGCTATCTCGACCATCTGCCCACATCGGGTAACGAGGGTGGTCGTTGCTTCCGTGACTTGGAGTGGGAGCAGAAGATCCTCGAGATCTGCCAGAAGAGCGGCGTAGGTGCTCAGTTCGGTGGTAAGTATCTGGTACACGATGTTCGCGTAATCCGCGCTCCGCGCCACGCAGCTTCGTGCCCCGTAGCTATCGGCGTTAGCTGCTCGGCAGACCGTAACATCAAGGCAAAGATCACTCCCGATGGTATCTTCCTCGAGCAGCTGGAGAAGAATCCCGCTCGTTTCCTCCCCGCAGAGGCTCCCGCAATGTCGCCCGCAGTGGATATCGACCTCGACGAGGGTATGGACAAGGTTCGCGAGATCCTGACCAAGTACCCCATCAAGACCCGTCTGAACTTGAAGGGTACACTTATTGTTGCACGCGATATCGCTCACGCACAGATCAAGAAGATGCTCGACGAGGGTAAGCCTATGCCCGAGTATTTCAAGAAGCACCCCGTATACTACGCAGGCCCCGCAAAGACCCCCGCAGGTATGGCTTCAGGCTCGTTCGGCCCGACCACTGCAGGTCGTATGGATCCCTACGTTGACCTCTTCCAGAAGAACGGAGGTTCGATGGTGATGGTTGCGAAGGGTAACCGCTCGCAGGAGGTGACCGATGCTTGCCAGGCAAATGGCGGCTTCTACCTCGGCTCGATTGGTGGTCCGGCAGCAGTCTTGGCAAAGAACTCTATCAAGTCGGTTGAGGTTGTGGACTTCCCCGAGCTCGGAATGGAGGCTGTACGCAAGATTTATGTCGAGAACTTCCCCGCATTCATCATCGTAGATGATAAGGGCAACGATTTTTTTGCAGACTTTAAGCACTAAAATCGAGTTGGCTTGCGTTTAGATTGCAAGAGTTAAATTTACAGATGAAAAATATTTTCAGAAACATTATTCTGACAGCGGTGATGCTCCTCGTGGGCATCACTGCGTTTGCAGCCGAGAAGGTTACATTCGAGGCCAACGCCCCGATGATTATCTCGGTGGGCGAGGCTTTTCGTGTTGAGTTTGCGCTGAATGCCTCCCCCGATAAGGGCACGTTCGCAGCGCCGAATTTCGGAGATTTTGATGTTCTGGCAGGCCCCGCCACGTCACAGGGCTCATCGGTCCAGTGGATCAATGGCAATATGACCAAGAGTGTAAGCTACACGATCACCTATGTCCTTTTGCCCCAAAACAAGGGAACGTTCACCGTGGAGGCCGCCTCTATCGAGGTGGATGGCAAGCGCTACAACTCAAAACCTATTCAGATCGAGGTTAAAGAGGGTGGATCGCAGCAGAGCCTGAAGAAGAGTAGCGATGGTAGCTCTCTGGAGTCACAGGCTCAGAGCCAGATCTCGCGAGATGACCTACTGTTGCGCCTAACCCTTTCGCGCTCAAGCGTCTACAAAGGCGAGCCTATTCGTGCGGCATTGAAACTCTACAACCGTGTGAGTCTGGCGGACTACAGCGTCACGAAGATGCCTTCGTTCAACGGATTCTGGACCCAGCGCCTGGAGTCGGAGAACAAAGCCTACCGCGAAACCTACGAGGGAAAGGTCTACGAGGTATACAACTTGATTGAGTATCTGCTCTATCCGCAGCAATCGGGAACGCTGACCATCGACCCCGTGGAGCTTACTGCCGTGGCGCAGGTTATCGTTCAGGATGATACAAACTTCGACCCCTTCTTCGGTGGTGGTCGCGAGTTATACAACGTTCGACGCGAACTCCGAACCCCTCGTCTTACGGTGACTGTCAATGAGTTACCCGCAGGTGCTCCGAGCAGCTTTGGCGGTGCGGTCGGCAAGTTCCAGATGGAGGCGACACCTTCGGCTACGCAGCTTGCTGCCAACTCAGCATCGACCTTTAACGTGCGTATATCGGGATCGGGTAACCTCGCATTTGTGCAGGAGCCGACCCTGAAGCTGCCCACCTCGTTCGAGCTCTATCAGGTCAAGAGCTCCGAGTCGTTCAAGTATTCTGGCTCGGGAACCTCAGGCTACCGCAATTTCGAATACCCCTTCATTGCTCGTGCCGAGGGTGAGTACACGATTAGCCCTGTACAATTCAGCTACTTCGACCCCGAGCGCAAGGAGTATGTAACCCTTTCGTCGGGCGAGTTTACCTTCAACATCACTCCCGATGCAAGTAGCGCTTCGGCTCCGCAGGTAGTTCAGGGTGTTGCGAAGGAGGGCGTGCGACTGCTCAGCAACGATATCCGCTTCATCAAACTCGGAAATCCCGCACTGCAAGAGAAGGATAAGCCATCGATCTTCTCGCTCACATACTTTGTGACGCTGCTCTCGATGCTCTCGTTTGCAATGGGAGCCTACCTCTTCATCTCACGCCGCCAGCGCGAGCGCAAAAACGTGGTCTTGGTGCGCGGCAAACGTGCAAACAAGGTTGCCGTACAGCGATTCCGTGCCGCCGAGCGCTATATGAAGGAGGAGAATCGCCACGCCTTCTACGAGGAGATGCTCAAGGCTTTGTGGGGCTATATGAGCGACAAGTTCAATATCCCCGTGGCAAACCTCACGAAGGAGTATGTCCGTGAGGAGTTGCAGAAGAGAGGTATCTCGGCCGAAGATGCAGCGTGCTACACTTCGATCATCTCGCAGTGTGACGAGGCTCAATATTCACCCGTTGCATCGACCCAGATGAGTGAGGTCTACGCCGAGGGTATCAACATCGTTTCACAGATTGAGTCACACATTAAAAAGTAAGCTGTTATGAGAAGATTTTTGATACTTTTAGCTGCTCTGTTCTGTGCGACATCGGTGGTGGCACAGCAGGTCGATACTCTTGCGGCAGCGCCTCTGGCTCAAGCAGAGTTGGAGCCCTCGTACACGCCCGAGAGAGCGTGGGAATCGGCAAATGAGGCCTATATCGCTGGCGAGTTTGCTCGCGCAGAGGAGCTCTACAAGCAGATTCTGGCCGACGATAAGTTCTCGGCAAAACTCTACTTCAACCTTGCTAACGCCCTCTTCAAGCAGAACAAGCTCGGCGAGGCAATACTCTACTACAACCGCGCACAGCGACTCTCTCCGAGCGATGATGATATTCGCCACAACCTCGAGATGGCCGAGGCTCTGACCAAGGACCGCATCGAGCAGGTGCCCGAATTCTTCCTCAAGAGCTGGTTGCGCTCGGTTCGCAACACCCTCAGCTGCCGAACTTGGACCGCAATCTCGCTGATAATGTTTGCGCTGATGTTGGCTCTGGGCCTGCTCTTTGTATTGGCTCAACGGCTGGCTATTCGCAAAGCGGGCTTCTATAGTCTTTTGGCTACGCTGCTGCTCTTCGTTGCAACCACTTGGTTTGCAGCCGCCGAGCGACGTGCTATGCTCGACCGTGAGGCTGCTGTTGTGATCTCATCGGCTGCACCGGTTAAGAGTTCACCCGACCGCTCGGCAACCGATCTCTTCGTATTGCACGAGGGCACTACCCTGCGCGTTGTAAGCACTCTCGACGAGTGGAGCGAAGTGGTCATCGCTGATGGTAAGAAGGGTTGGATTGAGAGTGGTAAAATTGAACGAATTTAGAGCCATGCACTATGTCGAAACTGTTGCAAGATGCTGTAAACGAACTCTCGAAACTTCCCGGAATCGGTCGCCGTACCGCACTCCGACTCTCGATGCACCTTCTGAAGATGGAGCAGCAGAGCGTGCTGCAGATGACCGAGAGTCTGGCTCGCTTCCGCACCGATATACGCCACTGTGCACAGTGCAACAACCTCTCTGATGAGGAGATATGCCCCATTTGTGCCGACCCATCGCGCGATGACTCAACCATCTGCGTCGTGGAGCAGGTGGGCGATCTGCTCTCAATTGAGAATACCCACCAATATCGTGGTCTGTATCACGTTCTGGGTGGTGTGATATCGCCGATGCAGGGCATAGCTCCCTCCGATTTGAAGATTGACCTTCTGGTCGAGAATATCGCCCGAGGCAGAGTAAAAGAGGTTATCCTCGCAATCTCGACATCGGTGGAGGGCGAAACTACACTATTTTATATAATGAATCGCCTGCGCGCGTTCCCCGAGGTGAAGGTCACCTCGATCGCTCGCGGTATAGGCTTTGGCGACGAGCTGGAGTATGTGGACG
Organism: Alistipes sp.; assembly: GCA_017630245.1. Lineage (GTDB taxonomy): Bacteria > Bacteroidota > Bacteroidia > Bacteroidales > Rikenellaceae > Alistipes. The sequence continues at coordinate 4,235 of JAGBVQ010000154.1, forward strand.
AACTCACCATAACCCACGCCCTGGCAAATCGTCGCGAAATTGAGTAAACGACTATGAGAAAGAGGATTTTTAGTACGACGCTGATAGCTGCAGTCGTGCTGTTTGCAGCTTGCTGTCCCTGTCGATTCAGCCGCAAGAATGCCAAACCGCTGGTTGGTACCGAGTGGCATCTGGTGCAGTTGCAAGGTAAGGATGTAGGCTACGCGCTCGATAAGTTCAACGTGCAATTTGCAGCCGACGGCTCGCTTGCGGGCATTGGCGCCTGCAACCGCTTCACCGCGCCCTACACTTCGACCGAGAAGCGAGCTCTTAATATCGGTACAATAGCCTCAACCCGTCGCTACTGCCCCGATCAGGAGGTCGAGCAGAAGATGTTCAAAGAGTTGGACGAGGCGGCCTTCTATGAGATAGATGGTCCGATGCTCCTGCTGCTGAAAGATGGTGAGATTCGTGCAATCTTCCGCGCAAAGGACGAAGCCTCGGTAACACCCCAAGACAAAACAAACTAAACCTAAAACAATATGAAAAAACTTATTGCAACACTCTGTATTGCCTTTGCGGCATCGACCGCAGGAGCATATACGCCCAACAAGATTGTTGTTCCCGACGTAGAGGGCTACAAAACATTAAAGTGCGACTTCCACCTGCACACCGTCTTCTCGGACGCTACCGTTTGGCCGACAACTCGCGTACAGGAGGCTGTATGGGAGGGTCTGGATGCTATCGCCATCACCGACCATATTGACACCCGTCACCAGAAGATGGTCAAAAATGGCTACTTCAACAAGGAGAAGTGCGATCGCAACACCTCGTTTGTGCTGACCAAGAAGGCTGCCGAGGGCACCGACCTTATCGTAATCCACGGAGGTGAGATTACACGCGAGATGGCTCCCGGCCACTGGAACTGCATCTTTGTTAAGGATAACGAGGCGATTGTCAATAATGCCGAGAAGTTCAACGATGACCACTTCAAGGCGGCCAAGGCTGGCCTGAAGGAGGCCCACAAGCAGGGAGCCTTCACCTTCTGGAACCACCCGCAGTGGAACAAGCACGCCCCCAACGAGACTAAGTGGTATCCCGAGCACACCGACCTGCTCAAGGCTGGTTATATGCAGGGTGTCGAGGTCTACAACGGCGAGTACTGCCCCGAGGCTCACGGTTGGGCTCTGGAGCACAACCTCACAATCTTCGCCAACACCGACGGTCACGCGCCCTTCTTCTACGAGATCGACTATCTGCACGGCGAGCACCGTCCCGTGACGTTGGTATTTGCAAAGGAGCGCTCGGAAGAGGGTATCCGCGAGGCTCTGGACAACCAGCGCACCGTAGCCTTCGCCGAGGGTATGATCTATGGCCGCGAGGATAATGTACGCGCACTCTACGACGCTTGCGTTAAGATTGTTGACGTTAAGCACACTTGGCGCAGCACCGACATCACCATCGAGAACCGCTCGTCGATTCCGCTTCGTTTCTCGAAGGCTCCGGGTTCGGAGATGTGGAGCTATACCCGCGATTGGGAAATTGCCCCCAACTCAGTGCAGACAATCAGCGTAAGAGCGCTGCAGAAAGATCATAAGTATCAGGAGATCACCGCAAAGGAGGTTGATATCAATCTCTATGTGAACACCTACCTCGTTGGCCCCAACCAACCGCTCAAGGTTAACTACAAGATTACCCGCGAGTAATTGGGTCAGGTATATCAACCATAAAATAAGAGGGTGTCCGTTTGGGACACCCTCTTACTTTATCGAAAGTATTGCAAATTACTCTGCCTTACCATCCGAGCCGAGAACCTCCTTGATCTTGTGGATGTACTGCTTCTTCATATTCTCGCGAGCGGGACCCAAGTACTTACGGGGATCGAACTCAGCGGGCGATACTGCGAATACCTCACGGATAGCTGCAGTCATAGCAAGACGCGAGTCAGAGTCGATGTTGATCTTGCAAACTGCCGACTTAGCTGCCTGACGCAACTGCTCCTCGGGAATACCTACAGCAGCCTTCAATGCACCACCATACTTGTTGATAGTCTCAACCTCCTCCTGGGGAACCGACGACGAACCGTGGAGAACGATGGGGAAGCCGGGGAGCTCCTTCTCGATCTCAGCGAGGATGTCGAATGCCAAGGGGGGAGGTACGAGGCGACCTGTCTGAGGATCTACTGTGCACTGCTCGGGAGTGAACTTGTAAGCACCGTGCGAAGTACCGATCGAGATAGCGAGCGAGTCAACGCCGGTCTTGGTTACGAAGTCAACAACCTCCTCAGGCTTAGTGTAGTGGCTCTCCTCAGCCGAAACCTCATCCTCAACACCTGCCAATACGCCGAGCTCACCCTCAACAGTTACGTCGAACTGGTGTGCGTACTCTACAACCTTCTTGGTAAGTGCTACGTTCTCCTCGTACGAGAGGTGCGAACCGTCGATCATAACCGACGAGAAGCCCATATCTACGCACGACTTGCAAGTCTCGAACGAATCACCGTGATCGAGGTGAAGAACGATCTGGGGGTTAGCCCAACCGAGCTCCTTTGCGTACTCTACAGCACCCTCAGCCATATAGCGGAGAAGGGTCTGGTTTGCGTAGTTACGCGCACCCTTCGATACCTGAAGGATTACGGGCGACTTAGTCTCTGCCGAAGCCATAATGATAGCCTGCATCTGCTCCATGTTGTTGAAGTTGAAAGCAGGAATAGCGTAACCGCCTTCTACAGCCTTTGCAAACATCTCACGGGTGTTTACAAGACCTAACTCTTTGTAAGAAATCATAACCTTTTTGTTTTTATAGTGTTATCAAAAAAATCTGCTATAACCTAAATCGGCGCAAAGATACTAAATTTTTGGAATTTTATTGCATATCGACCATTTAACTCTTTGCTTGTCGACTATTTCATCATAAAATCCACCAATACGGGGCGGTGATCGGAGGGATAGTACGAACCACGCGCATTATCCGTTAAGCGAGGATAGCACCAATTGTCGATCAATGTAATCGAATTCTCGATGCAATCAAACATCTTGGGCGATGCATAGAGAACATCAATTCGCGAGCTTGCGGAGGTACTTGTCATAAAGTAGTTGCGCGGGTAGTAATCGCCAATAACATCCTTCAGATTGGTCTGATTGAGGACAACTTTGTGCGTAATCAATCTGAGATCATTTTCGTCATATTTGTGAAACCAAGCATCCAAAGGCGAACGCGAGTTGGTATCGCCACCCAAGAGCCAATACTCCTCACTTGCGTGACTCGGGTTATTAACGGTCTGGTCGACAAGGTATTGCATCTCGAATTCGCGATAGTAGTGACCCTCGTTTTTCGCAGTGCTCTCCTCCCGATTGGCCGTACCGCTGACACCGTAACCATAAGTCTGCGGCCACAGGTGCATTGTCACGATGTTGATCTTCTTGCCCTCGACCTCGATTGTGTAGTGGCCCGCACCGTGCGAGATAGGCTTACCCGGCACGTCAGTATCGGTGAAGCGCTTGACAACCTTGATCGGATACTTCGATGTTATGGTCTGCGGGAAGTCGTCACGGTTACCGCCAACTTCTGCGTAGGAGTGGCCATAGCGTTTGCAGACCTCCGACCAACCATCAGGCAGATACTTAATTTTAGCTGCGGCTGTCGACTGATCTGCGCAAATAGTCTCCGATTCGCACCAGATACATACATCGGGATCATATTTTGCCACCCACTTAACGAAGTTCTCGTAGTTGTTGTGCTGATCTTGCCACATACCATAGAGCACATTCCACAACATCACTCGCAGAGTACCATCCTTCTTCTCCCACTCATCAATCTGACGAGCCTCAATTGAGTTCACATATGCGCCGTGAACACCCGTTCCCGAATTCTCGTCGTTAAGATAGATTCGACTTCCGTCAGTTGCGCCATTTGCTTCAAGCTCGATAGTACTCCACTCGTTCTTCTCGGTTGCGCTCGAAGGTACAGGGACTAACTTTTCGATATGATTAATAGTTGCCGAAATCCCCCTATAAGTGATATACGAAGGGTCTATCTCCTCGCCATTAACCTTCGCCGATTTGATTACGCCACCGTTGGTGACCGAAAGCTGCAAGTTTCCGTTAAAACCGTGCTGTACCGCCAACTGAACACTATATTTCACGCGACCGATAGTCTTTGTGTGAGGTGCGTGCGACGAAGTGTATCTACCGCGATAGGTGCTTGATGTACCAACGGCAATATAGCCCGGATGTTCTTGCACACGGAACATATACATCTCATCGGCAAGGTTTCGGCTGGCGATGTAGCTGTCACTCATTCGGTGCGACTGAGCAACGATCTTACCATTAACGTCATCCCAGGTATTCGACTGAATAAAGCCTGTACCTGCACTATTATAGGCGACCTCCGCGAAGGCCTCCTCATAACCGGTGAGAGTTGCGCCTGAATCGATTGTCACAGCATCCGATGTTGGGGCAAAGCCGAAGCCCTCGCTGCCCTTCACCACGTCGCCACCCCACACAAAGTTGTCGAAGCCCTCGTAGTAGCACAGATCGGCATCGGGCGCGTAATCCATCTCGATAGTATGCACATCGCCCGCAGCGAGCGTAATGGCACCGGTATTGACAAACATCGCCAAGTGCTCCGCATCGCAAATCGAGATATTCAGACCGTCGGCATAGGTGCCGGCAGCAACCATAACGCGGAAGTTAGACGTCTTCGAGTTGGAGAGCTGCACAAAATCACCTTTGTTGGTACAGTTCAGCACCGCGAAGTCCATACCCTTGTTAATCGTAAAGTAACCCTTCAAGGGCGAACATACCGAGAGACCCGCAATGGGCTTGCCGGCAAGATTTTCGACCTTCACAGACGAAATTTTCGCCGTACCCTTCAGTCGGAGGTAGATAATAGCGAAGCCGTCGTTGAAGATAAGTTTATTACCCGTCTCCTTGGTGTATGCAGCATACATCGGGAACGACTTAATGGTCGATATCGCACTGTGATAGAACTGCGAGTAGGGGAATTTAATATCGCTATAAGGCGAGCCGCCATACCACTTGCTCGAGGCATCGGTAATCAGCGTTGCGTTGTAGCTGCTCGACTCAGCCACCTCAACATAGGGACGCGGAGTCGCCTCATCGGTCATCTCCACAGCATAGCTCTTACCACCTATCAACACCGATGACTTAGCCCAATCGCGAGCAGTCATATTGGTCGCTGTTCGGGTAGCATCCTCCTTCTCCTTAAGGTAGAAGCGTACTTTGCCGTCGACAACCTTGATATCTTCCCACTTCTCCTCATCGCCGCTCGGATTATCGCCATTGCCGCCATTAGGAGTATCCTGTCCTGTCGGATCCTCACCACAAGCAACGCATAGGGCGAAGATTGGCATTATAGCCAACATCGCTAAAATTCGTCTTGTAAGTTTCATATCGCGTAGTTAATTAAAGATATCTCGTCTATTTCAGCTTGAAGTCCACCAATACGGGGCGGTGATCGGAGGGATAGTACCAACCTTTCACATTGTCCGTAACACGAGGATAGCACCAGTTATCTATCAACGTAATCGAATTCTCGATGCAATCAAACATCTTGGGCGATGCATAGAGAATATCGATTCGCGAAGCACTGTATGTCGTTGTCAAGAAGTAGTTTCGCGGGTATACATCGCCAATTACATCCTTCAGGTTGGTCTTATCGCGAACAAGCTTATGAGGCAGCATAATGAGGTCATCGGCCGTGTGGTTGTGATACCACGCATCCAGAGGTGAACGCGAGTTGGTATCGCCACCCAATATCCAATACTCCTCATTGGCGTTATTCGGATTATTAACAGTCTGGTCAATAATGTATTGCATCTCGAATTCACGATAGTAGTGACCCTCATTCTTCGCAATGCTCGCCTCTCGCTCGGCAGCATCAGTGATGCCATAACCATACGATTGCGGCCACAGGTGCATTGTAACGATATTGATTTTCTTACCATCTACATCAATCACGAAGTGACCTGCTCCGTGTGATATGGGCTTACCTTTTACGTCTGTATCGGTAATCTTCTTAATGGTCTTGATGGGATATTTCGAGGTTATGCTTTGCGGGAAGTTATCGTGATCACCTCCAGTTGCGGCGTAGGAGTGTCCATAGCGCGTTCCGAGCACTGCCCATCCATCGGGGAGGAACTTCGGGCCATTGCCAACTCCGGCACCGGTCTCATCTTTATATATAGTCTCCGACTCGCACCAGATACACACATCAGGATCATACTTTTTGACAAACTTGACAAAGTTGTCGTAGTTAAGATGCTGATCCTGCCACATACCATATAGAAGATTCCACTGCATTACACGAAGTGTACCCTCCTTCTTGACCCACTCGTTCATCTGGCGAGCCTCGATAGAGTTTATATAGGCGCCGTGAACGCCTGCGCCGGAGTTCTCATCCGCAATGTAGATTCGGGTTCCATCGGTTGCGCCATTCACCTCAAGTTCGACACTGCTCCACTTGTTCGGCTCGGTTGCGCTTGACGGCACGGGAAGGAGCCTCTCAAGGTGGTTTACAATAGCAGAGGCATTTTCATAGGTAAAGTGCGAGGAGTCCAACTCCTTGCCATTAACCTTGAGCGATTCGATGACACCTCCGTAGTTGACCATCAGCTGCAAATTGCCATTAAAGCCGCTCTGCACAGCCATCTGGATAGTGTATTTCACACGACCAATGCTCTTGGTGTGAGGTGTTCTGGATGATGTAAACATACCGCGTGCTACTACACCGACAGCGATATAGCCAGGATGCTCGTATGTGCGGAAGAGATACATCTCGTCTGCAAGGTTTCGGCTGGCGATGTAGCTGTCGCTCATTCGATGCGACTGTGCCACCGACTTACCCACAACATCAGCCCACGTGTTCGACTGGATATAGCCTGTACCTGCACTATTATAGGCGACCTCCGCGAAGGCCTCCTCATAACCGGTGAGAGTTGCGCCCGAGTCGATTGTCACAGCATCCGATGTTGGGGCAAAGCCGAAGCCCTCGCTGCCCTTCATTACGTCACCGCCCCAGACCATATTGTCATAGCCTTCGTAGTAGACCAGATCCTCATCGGGAGCGTATTCCATCTCGATTGTGTGAAGATCGCCTGCTGCGAGCGTAACTGCATCGGTATTGACAAATACCGCTTGATGCGCAGCATCACAAATGGTAATCTTCAAGCCCTTCGAGTAGGTGCCAGGAGCAATCATCACGCGGAAATTGGTGTACTTCGACGACGAGAGTTGCACATTTTTACCCTCGTTGGTGGTGTTCAGAACAGCGAAATCCATTCCGCGCTTAATTACAAACTCGCCCTTCGAATTTAGAGCCGAATAACCGGCAATGGCCTTGCCCATAGGGTTTTCTACCTTTACCGATGTAATCTTTGCCATACCCTTTAGGCGCACATAGACGAGTGCAAAACCGTCAGAGAATATGAGTTTATTACCATTCTCTTTCGTGTACGAGGCATACATCGGGAACGACTTGATATCCGAAACAGCGGTATGGTAGAATTGTGAGTATGGAAACTTTATATCGCTCTTCGGTGTCTTGGCGTACCATTTGTTCGAGCTCGAAGTGAGCAGCACTGCCTCGTACTTATCTGCTTGAGGCACCTCGATATAGGGGCGCGGAGTCTTATCGTTAGAGAGTTCGACGCTGTAACTCTTGCCGTTCATCTCGACCTTCGACTTTGCCCAGTCGCGAGCAGTCATATTGGTCGCTGTGCGGGTTGAGTTGCTCTTCTCTTGTAGATAGAATCGCACCTTGCCATCAACGACCTTGATATCCTCATACTGCTCCTGGTCGCCACCGGAATTATCACCATTGCTACCATTCTGACTATCATCATTCAGTGGATCCTCACCGCACGCTATACACAATGCAAGTATTGACGGCAAAGCCAAAATTGCAACCAGCTTTTTAGTCAGTCCCATAGCAAAAGTTATTTATTACTACTTTTTCAACTTGAACGATACTACGGGCGACTTCTCTTTGCCGTAGAACATATTGGTAACTGTGATGTCGAGCTCCTTTGTACCCTTTTTCACATTCAGAAGCGCAGATGACTGACCAAATACGGCACCCTCCTTCTTGCCCTCCCAACGGAGTGAGTAGGGCAGCGACGAGTGGTTGGTGATACGCACTTTCCAGCGCTTCGAATCCTCGCCTACAACCTCAACTGTTACACTCTCCTTGAAGAGCTCAGAAAGAAGTTCCTCTTTACCGATTAACATATTTGCCTGATAGGCGATTGTACGGCCGGCCTTGAGTGCCTCGTGAATCGACTGCTCATCGCAGCGTTCTGCGAGAATGAGTGTCATATTGCGGAAATAATCCTTGCCGGCATTAGGGAAGCGCAAAGCAATAAGATTGTGGGCATCAGAGTTCGAGAACGGAGTATATCCACCCTCAATGCAGTAGTCGAAGAGTCGGTCATAGAAGTTGTAGCTGTTAATCACCTCGATACCGTCAATGAGCCCCTTGGCGTAGAAATCCTCGCAGTGAGGGGGCATTGTGCTCTTAGTCTTCTTGCTGAACTGCGGGTGGTTATGGATGATGAAGGCACCCTGCTCGCGAGCGTTGCGGATTGTGGTCTCGAGGTTGGGGTCGTAGAGGGCGTTGTTATCCTTGGTGAAGAGAGCGTTGTAGTCACCCAACTTACCGCGGGTAATCTCCACGCCGCGAACCACCAGCAGACCCATCTCATCACCCTTAGCCTTTGCACTCTCGTAACTCACGTTGAAGTCCACAAGCAGACCACGCTCATCAGGATCAGTATTGAGCACGTTGGTATTGACCGCCTTAGGCTCGTTGCGCAACTCGGGGCGGATATAGTCCTTCATATAGCGGAACATCTCGCGCTCGAGACGACGATACTCCATGTGGTCGGTAATCGAGATGATATCAAGGCCATCAAACCAAGCCTCGTTCACACGCATTGCGGGAGTTACATCTCCATCCGAGTAGATTGTGTGGAGGTGGAAATCGGCCTTGTAAACATTGTATCCCATCACCTTTGGCAGGATAATCTCGGTACGTTGATTGTGGTTGTTATCGAAAACTTTACGTACAGCACTGAGCTGTGCCGAAGCCGAAAATACGGTTGCCAAAAGAGCAACAATCAGTAGGTTAAATCGTTTCATAATATTATGGTTTTAAGGTTATTAGTTAAAATTATTCGGGGAGGATAAATTGCCACTAAAATCTGAAAATACCAAGGTTATAGAGGAAGATCCACAGCAGTAGTGCCGGACAAACATATCGCAGCAACACCACCAGCAGACCGAAGAGTCTGCACCTCATCGAGCCGTGGTCAGAAATCTCCGTGCGCAGAATCTTGCGATCGAGTACCCATCCCGCAAAGATCGAGGTGAGCAGACCTCCGAGAGGCAACAAAATATTCGCCGTCACGAAGTCGAGCGAGTCGAAGAGGTTGAGTCCACATATCTTAAAGTCGCCCCACACTCCCAACGAGAGTGACGAAGCACACGCAAGTAGCGTTGTGACAATCGTAACCACCCAAGCAGCCTTTGTACGCGAGAGGCCTCGCTCCTCGTGCAGATAGGCCGTAAGAACCTCGTGCAACGAGATTGTCGAGGTGAGTGCCGCCAGAATCAGCAACAGGAAGAAGAGCGCCGACCAGAAGGGGCCAAAGGTCATCGTATTGAAGATGCTCGGCAGAGTGACAAAGACCAGCGAGGGACCTGATGTCGGCTCGATGTCGGCACTAAAGACTGCCGGGAAGATCGCAAGACCCGCCAACACAGCCACCAGCGTATCGAGTGCGATGACGTTAAATGCCGTCTTTTGGAGGTTAGTCTTGTCGTTAAAGTACGACGAGTAGGTGATCATACAGCCCAGACCAATCGACAGCGAGAAGAATGCCTGACCCATAGCATCGAGGAATGTCTTTGCCGTAACCTTCGAGAAATCGGGCTTCAAGAAGAACTCCACACCCTCCAAACCAAACGGCAGCGCAATCGATCGCGCAGCAATCACAATGAGCATAACGAAGAGAATCGGCATCATCAACTTCGACGAGCGCTCGATTCCCTTCTGCACACCGAGGGCGATGACCGCGTGGGTGAGCAGCGCAAAGAGCACGGTGCAAACGATTGGTCGGAGCGGATTGGTGGTGAATTCAGCAAATCGCTCGGCATTAACCGCCGAGTGGGTATATTCGCTGATTGAGCCCGAGAGCGAGGTTATAAAGTATTCGAGAGTCCATCCCGACACCACAAAGTAGAATCCCAAGATCAGTAGCGACGAGATTACGCTATTATATCCCAGAAACGCCCAACGCTTTGATAGCGTGCGATATGCGCCCACAGAATTAAGATGCGTATGGCGACCTACCGTAAACTCTGCGAGCAGAACAGGCACGCCTAACAGCAGGATGCAAGCTATGTAGATAATCAAAAATGCACCTCCGCCATTCTCGCCAGCAATGTAGGGAAAACGCCAGATGTTACCCAGGCCGACGGCACTACCCGCCGCAACCAAAACGGCACTCAATCGTCCGCCGAGCGTAGCTCTCTTTTCACCCATAAATTCCTCTCTAACCTATAACCTTTTACTACTGCACCGTCCAATCATCCGTTCTAAACGGAATCAACGGGAATCCGAACTTGCTGCTAACATTACTCATCGAGCCATTGCGGAACGAGTAGCGCAATGCTGCAGGCTCTGCAACTTCGTTAGGGACGTTGACGATGATTCGATCACCCGCAACTTTTGCCGAAGCAGGATGGAAGACCTTATCCTCACCGGCAACCTCAAATCCGCACACAGCCTCCCCCGGAGGTGTCAGCAGGTTTTTACCCTTCTCAAACTCTACAACATACTTTCCGTTAGCAAGGGTAATCTTCTTCACCTCGGGAGATCCCGATTTGATACCCTGCACTCCGTAAGTTCGGTCGAGAGCCAACAGAGCCAACTGACGGCTTACGGGTTTCTTCTCTGCGGGGTGGATAATGGGACCTGCACCAAGACCTTCGGTCGAAGCGAAGGCACTGTTGGGGGTCAACTTTGCGGCTTTTGCCTGATTCTCAACAAAGTATCCACGATAGAATCTCTCAGGTTTTGCGCCGTAGTGGTAGGGAGCAATCAGAACGTAGTAGAAGGGCATCTTTGCCTCCGTATCACCCCACTCCTTGCGCCAGCTGGCAACCATAGCTGCCTGGAGTTTGTCGTAATAGGTACTATTGCGTGCATCGGCACAACCCTGATACCACAAAAATCCGCGTGCAGCGAAGCCCTTGAAGGGATGTATCATTCCGTTGTACAGAGCACCCGCAGTGCGAGGACGACCCTTATATCGATCTATGTTAGCAGTAAGTTTCGCACGCTCTTCGTCGCTAACCAAACCCTTGAGTGCCTCTTCGTAGTAGTCGCGAGGAGTCCACGGTCTAATCTCGGTACCGCCCCAAGCCGAAACGATAACGCCCACCGGAACATCTATAGCATCGGTAATATACTCAGCAAAGAAGTATGCAATAGCCGAGCACGAAGCACTCGTCTCGAACGAAGCACGCTTCCACTCTCCCGAGGGAAGATCCTTCACCGGAGCCTCCTCCGCCGGGTTGCGCGGAACGGTGAATATACGGATGCGATCGCCGTAGTTTATCGCCTTGATGCTTGTCTCCAACGACTCGTTTACCGGCTGGTTGCTGGTTACGAAACCGGCTAACGGCATCTCCATATTGGATTGGCCCGAACATACCCAAACCTCACCAACAAAGACATCATTCAGTTCGATCTGCTCCTTTCCACAGGTTATATTAACGCTGTAGGGACCGCCGTGCGAGGGGGTATCGAGCGCAACGCGCCAAGATTCGTCTTCGCCGACCTTTGTGGTATAGCTCTGCTTGCTCCACGAGGGCTTAACCACAACCTTCGAGCCGGGAGTACCCCAACCCCACACGGGAGCCGACGTCTCTTGCTGGAATACCATATGGTCCGTAAAAATCTTTGCCACTTTCAACGGCTCGGCAGCCAATGCCACAGTCGACATAGCCACAAATAACAGAGCGAAAATAGAGGTTTTAAGTTTCATATTGTTTAGTTTTAGTTTTTGGTCGATTTTTGTTTTAGGTATTTGTAAAAATTTGCGTTTTACTTCTCGAGCGTAACACTTACCCTGCCAATCTTTCCTCCGAGGGGAGGAGCGAGTTTTGCGACTGTGCAGCGCACCTTCTCGATTGCCGCAAACTCAGACTTCAGCGCCTCAATAATATTCATTGCCACGCGCTCGATTGTTCGCTGCTTAATCCGCATCTGTCGCGCCACGCTCTGATAGACATCGAGGTAGTTCACCGCCTTCTCGACAGCATCTTCGGTAGCGACCTCTCCCAGCTCGGTGGTGAGAGTCAGTTCAACGCAAAAACGGTTGCCGACCTGCTGTTCCAGATCGTAGCAACCGTGGTATGCGTGAAACTCCATTTCGGAGAGTCGTATTTCGTATTTCATCTACTCTACGATTACAAGATAGTAGTTCTTCTTGCCGCGCTGAACAAGCAGGTACTTGCCGGCGATAAGGTCCTCAGCAGTAACAACACGCATCGGGTCGGCAACCTTCTCCTTCGAGAGCGATACGCCACCACCCTGAATCATCTTGCGGCACTCGCCCTTCGAGGGGAAAATCTGAGTCTTCTCGGCGCACAAATCTACGAATGAGCAGCCCAGATCCTCGCTCGAGATCTTGAACTGGGGCACACCCTCGAATACCTGCAACAGAGTCTGCTCATCCAAGCGGCGCAGAGCCTCCGAGGTTGCTCCACCGAAGAGAATCTGCGAAGCCTCAACAGCCTTCTCGTACTCCTCAGCCGAGTGAATCATTGTGGTAATCTCCTTTGCCAGAGCCTTCTGCAGCAGTCGCAAGTGCGGAGCAGCGTCGTGCTCAACGATAAGGTTGTCGATAGTCTCCTTATCGAGCAGTGTGAAGATCTTGATATAACGCTTAGCGTCATCATCGCTTACATTGAGCCAGAACTGGTAGAACTTATAGGGCGAAGTGTATGCCGGCGAGAGCCATACGTTACCGCTCTCGGTCTTGCCGAACTTCGTACCGTCAGCCTTGGTAATCAGCGGGCAGGTGATAGCAAATGCCTCCGACTCCGAGCCGAGCTTGCGGCGGATAAGCTCCGTACCTGTGGTGATATTACCCCACTGGTCGGCACCACCCAGCTGAACCTTACAATTCATAGTCTGGTAGAGGTGCAAAAAGTCGTAACCCTGCAAAAGCTGGTATGTAAACTCGGTGAACGACATACCGTCACCCTCGCCATTGAAACGCTTCTTAACCGAGTCCTTGGCCATCATATAGTTCACAGTGATGCACTTACCGATATCACGAGCGAAGTCCAAGAACGAAAACTCCTTCATCCAGTCGTAGTTATTCACCAGCACGGCTGCATTGGGAGCATCCGAATCGAAATCGAGCAACTTTGCGAGCTGACGCTTGATAGCCTCCTGGTTGTGACGCAGCGTCGCCTCATCCAAAAGGTTGCGCTCCTGCGACTTACCGCTCGGGTCGCCAATCATACCCGTAGCACCACCGATAAGGGCAATGGGGCGGTGTCCGCACATCTGCAAGTGCTTGAGAATCATAACACCTACGAGGTGTCCGATATGCAGTGAATCGGCAGTCGGGTCGATACCCAGATATGCCGTTGTCATCTCCTTTGCGAGCTGCTCCTCTGCGCCGGGCATAATGGTGTGGATCATACCGCGCCACTGCAACTCTTCAACAAAATTTTTTGCCATTTTCTTCAGTTTTTTTATATTATTTTGTACTCATTTTCTTCCTCTTACAACCGACTATTCCACATCCAAGTCGAGTGCTGCTTTGAACTCAAGGTAGAGCGGATTTCGCTTCTCGATATGCTCCATCCTATCCTCCAGCTTGATCGGGCGCATCTTGCGCACCTCATCCTCCTTAACCGCAATATCGAACTCGAGAGCCCCCTTCACACCGGCAATATCCGAAATCTTGAACAAAAGCTCCGTAGCAGCGTGGAGGATATCGTGTCGCAGGGCCTCACTCGGCACCGTAAGTTTAATCTTACAACCATAGAACTCCATCGTCTCGAAACCTACGATGAAACGCGGACGCTCCCTCTTTATCTCCTCAATAATGGCCTCGCGTGCAGCAGTAAGCTTCGCCTCGGTCTGCGGATCGATACGCTTATCGTCAGCCTTGCTCGGCTCCTCGGTTGTTACCTCCTCAACCTCGCCATACGAACCACGAAGCAGCGACGAGATTGACGTTCCCGAGAGGGTCGAAAGGGTCGAGTGTGCCGCTGATGACGGCTTTGCTTTGGGCTGTTGCGGCTGCTCCACCACCTTGCCAGGCTCAACGGCCGCCGCCGGTGTTACCACCTGCTCTGGAGCGGGTGTCGCAATCGGAGTGGGGACAGGCGCAGAAGATGGCTTCGGCTCAGCTACCACCGATTTTGGCTCAGCTACCGTAGGTTTCACCTCGGCAGCGGTAGGCACAACAACGCTTTGAGCCACGGGTTGTGGCGCTGTAGCAGGAGTTGGAATACCTTTCGGAAGTTCAGGGAGGGGGTACGAATCCGCTATTGCTGTGGGCTCATTTTTTTTTTGACCGAGTGCCGCAATTTTCATCAGCCCCAGTTCCACAAGCAAGCGTTGATTAGACGATTGTCGTATCTTGCCATCGGCATCGGTCAGCACCGATATCGCGCCGAATAGAAATCCCGGGTCGCAATTTGCCGCCTGTGCGCGATAACGCTCGAGCAGCGTACCCGTAAACTCGATAAGCGAGATTGCCGGACCCTTCGCCACCAGCAGATCGCGCAGGTGTTGGTTGAGTCCCGCCATAAAGATCTGACCCGAGAATCCGTTCGAGAGCACTTGGTCGAAGAGCAACAGTGCATCGACATAGTTGCCCGCAAGCAGCAACTCGGTCATCTTGAAGTAAGTATCGTAGTCCAGCACATTGAGTGTCTGGGCAACATTGCGATATTCGAGAGTCTGACCACAGAACGAGACCGCCTTGTCGAACATCGACAGCGCGTCACGCATACCTCCATCAGCCTTACGAGCGATA
>JAGBVQ010000155.1 GCA_017630245.1 Alistipes sp.
CTGCCAACACCTTAAGCTCAAGGATGAAGGCACCCTCGGCACCATCCTCGCCTGGCTGAGCATAGCGTGGTGTTAGGTTGGTTGCTGTGCGGAAGTGCCAGAAACCCAAACCGCCACGGCCACCTTTCAGCAGTACGAGCTGCTCGCCCTGAGAGGTAACCTCGCCGACAACCTCGGTGTAGGTCTCGCCTGTCTCCTCATCGGTGAATACCTGCTTGGCAACCGTTCCGAGTGGTACGGGGATGACGATATCCTTGGCATCCTTACCCGACGAACGTGCGCCCGAGCCACACTCGCCATCCTCGGCGAATTGGTGACGCTGGTATTTGAGGTGGATAAGGGTCCAGTATTGGCTCTCGCCCTGCAGAATGATGCTGCCGCCCTTGCCGCCATCACCACCATCGGGACCACCGAAGGCAACGAATTTCTCGCGGCGGAAGTGTGCCGAGCCGGCACCGCCGTGACCCGAGCGTGCAAAAATCTTAACGTAATCTACAAAGTTCGAACCTGCCATATTTTTAATCTATTTTTGAATCGTGTTATTTATCAGGGCGCAAAGGTAGCAAAATTTTCGATATTCTCTAAATATCGTGCGAGAGCGGGGGAGGAACCTGTGCGGAGGTGTCGAAGTCGCCCCAGCGGTCGGCTATCGAGTCGATAACCTCCACAAGCTCTGCAGGGTCGTTCAGCGTGACCAGCTTAAAACGTGTATCCTTGAAGTTGGGCAGTCCCTTGAAGTAGTTCGAAAGGTGGCGGCGCATCTCGAGAATGCCGACCCTCTCGCCCTTGATTTCGATAGACTTGGCAAGGTGCTCCTTGGCGATAGCAACACGCTCTACGACAGAGGGTTGTGGTAGCACCTCTCCCGTCTGGAGATAGTGCTTGACCTCGCGGAAAATCCACGGGCGGCCGTAGGTTGCGCGACCAATCATAATGCCATCCACACCATAGCGGTCGAACATCTCGCGAGCCTTTGCTCCCGAGTCAACATCGCCATTGCCGATGATGGGGATATGGATTGCGGGGTTGTTCTTGACCTTGCCGATAAGCGACCAATCTGCCTCGCCGCGATAGAGTTGGGCGCGGGTGCGACCGTGAATCGTGAGGGCTGCAATGCCGACATCCTGCAGACGCAGGGCAATCTCCTCGATATTCTTCGACTCCTCGTCCCAGCCAAGGCGGGTCTTTACGGTCACGGGCTTCTTCACGGCATTGACAATCTGGCGTGTCATCTCGACCATAAGAGGTACATCGCGCATCATTCCCGAGCCGGCACCGCGGCCCGCAATCTTCTTCATCGGGCAGCCGAAGTTGATGTCGATAATATCGGGGTTAGCCGACTCTGCAATGCGTGCAGCCTCGACCATCGGCTCGATAAGGTGTCCATAAATCTGGATACCCACAGGGCGCTCGGCCTCGTCGATATTGAGCTTTGCGCGCGACTTCCACGCATCGCGAATAAGTCCGTCAGAGGAGATAAACTCGGTGTAGACCACATCGGCACCGAACTTCTTGCACATATATCGAAACGAGGGGTCGGTAACATCCTCCATCGGTGCGAGAAACAGCGGCTCGTGTCCAAGTTCTATATCGGCAATCTTCATATTCTTTATATTTTGGGCAAAGGTACGAATAATTCAAGGAATATTTATAATTTTGTGGCATATAACCCATTTTTATATATAGAGATTAGAGAATGAAAAGATTTTTTAACGCCATACTTACGCTTTCGCTGCTTGCATTTGTCGGCTGTGGCGAACTCGTTGAAAACTTTGCAGATTACGTTAATGGGACATTGACCCCCGGAGGAAAGTATAGAGTTGGTGACTACTATAGCGTGAATGGCAAGAAGGGCGTTGTTTTCTGGGTAGATGAAACAGGCAAGCACGGCAAGATTGTAAGCCTTACGGAGTCGTCAAGCAGACTTGCGTGGTCATCAGATGCCAATGTGCAAGAACGTCTGATTGGTGCAGATGATAAGAATAACGGTGCCAATAATATGGCAAAGGTTAAGCAGATTTCCGGTTGGGAGTCGAAATATCCCGCCTTTAAGTGGTGTGCCGATTTGGGCGAGGGTTGGTATCTGCCGGCAATTAATGAGTTGGGGTTATTTACACTGGATATATCTGTTAACGATGCTGTTAATAAAACTTTGTCAAGCAAAGGTACAAAATTAGCAAATCTAGGTGACTACCATTCGTATTGGTCGTCGACAGAGTATAACGAACCATATTCGTCGGGTGAGTTTTGCGCGATGTATGTCGGTATGAGTGACGGCGGTACCTACGCCAACCCTAAGAGCAACTACACCTATGTGCGTGCTGTGGCCGCTTTTTAAATTTAGGATTTTGTAAGGGCGTAGCCCGAATGATTTAGACCTTTGCGACCGCACGAAAGCGGTCGCTTTTTTGTCGTTATTAAATGTTATTTAATTGGCGCTTACTGGTGAATTAAATTGTATCTTTGCAGATTGAAAATGAAATAGACTAAAAATCAAGATAATGAATATCGAAAAATTCCTTTATGAGGCAGTGAAAAGCTCGGTCGAGGCGCTCTACGGAGAGCTCCAGGGCGAGCAGCTGCAGATCCAGAAGACACGCAAAGAGTTCGAGGGTGACTACACTCTGGTGACCTTCCCCCTGCTCAAGCGCAGCCGCAAATCGCCCGAGGCTACAGCCAACGAGATTGGTGAGTATATGGTTGCCAACTGCAAAGAGGTCGCTGCGTACAACGTAATCAAGGGTTTCCTGAATATATCGCTCGACCCCTCGTTCTGGTCGGAGCGCTTCTGTGAGGTCTACGCTTGCGAGAACTTTGGTGAGGGTGAGCCCACAGGTAAGACCATTATGATTGAGTATTCGTCTCCCAATACCAACAAGCCTCTCCACCTCGGACATATCCGCAACAACCTGCTCGGATACTCTGTGGCGCAGATCCTGAAGGCCAACGGTAACAACGTAATCAAGGTAAACCTTGTGAACGACCGTGGTATCCACATCTGCAAGTCGATGTTGGCGTGGAAACTCTATGGCGGTGGCGAGACCCCCGAGTCGTCAGGTATGAAGGGCGACCACCTCGTAGGTAAGTACTATGTCGAGTTCGACAAGCACTACAAGGAGCAGATCAAGGAGCTCGTAGCGCAGGGAATGAGCGAGGATGAGGCTAAGAAGTCTGCCCCGATTATGCTCGAGGCGCAGGAGATGTTGCGCAAGTGGGAGGCTAAGGACCCCGAGGTTTATGCTCTTTGGGAGAAGATGAACGGCTGGGTTTACGAGGGTTTTGATGTGACCTACAAGGCGCTGGGCGTCGATTTCGATAAGATCTACTACGAGTCGCAGACCTATCTGTTGGGCAAGAGCCTTGTGGAGGAGGGTCTGCAGAAGGGTGTATTCTTCCGCAAGGAGGATAACTCGGTGTGGATTGACCTCGCAGAGGATGGACTCGATCAGAAGTTGCTGTTGCGTGGCGATGGCACTTCGGTGTATATGACCCAGGATCTGGGTACTGCATTCCGCCGTTTCGAGGATGATAACCTTGACGGAATTATCTACGTTGTGGGTAACGAGCAGAACTACCACTTCCAGGTGCTGAAGCTTATCCTCAAGAAGCTGGGCTACGATTGGAGCGATGGTATCTACCACCTCTCGTACGGTATGGTTGAACTTCCCGAGGGCAAGATGAAGTCGCGCGAGGGTACCGTTGTCGATGCTGACGACCTGATTGCAGATATGGTATCGACCGCACGCGAGATGTCGGACGAACTCGGTAAGCTCGACGGTTGCTCGGAGCAGGAGGCTAACGCTGTATCGACTATGGTTGGTCTGGGTGCGCTCAAGTACTTTATCCTCAAGGTTGATCCCAAGAAGACTATGCTCTTCGATCCGAGGGAGTCTATCGACTTCAACGGAAATACAGGCCCCTTCATTCAGTACACGCACGCACGTATCTGCTCGATTCTGCGCAAGGCTGCCGAGGGTGGAATCAACACCGAGCTCGAGTGCTCGACTCTGCTGCCCGTAGAGGTTGAACTCATCAAGAGCCTCTGTGACTATCCCAATGTAGTAGCTGCAGCGGGTGAGGCCTTTGCCCCCTCAATGATTGCAAACTACACCTACGAGCTCTCGAAGCAATTCAACGGCTATTATCACGACAATTCGATCCTTCGTGAGGAGAACGAGGCTGTTCGTGCAATGCGTATTCGTCTGGCTGCGAGCGTTGCGAAGGTTATTCGTTCGTCGATGAAGTTGCTTGGAATTGACGTTCCCGAGCGTATGTAATCTTCCGTACAGATATGATTTTAGGAGTCGGGCAATGCGCTCGACTCCATTTTTTATGTTGTGGCGTGATTGTTGAATTGGGCTGGGTGGAAAGTTTATGTTTAACCAAAAGATTTTTTAGCGTGAAAACAATTATCTACACTTCGGCTCTTATTCTGGCGTTATACTGCGGCTCGAGTGCCGTGGCGCAGAACAACACCTGCACAACTAAATCCTGCCCCGATTCGCTTCTGCTATCAACGCGAACAGAGGGCAACTACGAGATACGTCAATACCTCGTTAAAGGCAACAGCGTAATGGAGGCTGATTACGCCGTGCACTTCCCGATAAGTTCGTCGCAGATGTTGACAACCTTCTCTGATAACAATGCGCAGATTAAGGCGCTTGTGGCCTTTATGACTAAATTTAAGACGGATACACTAATGCGTATAAAGTCGGTGAAGATCAAGGGCTGGGCATCGCCTGATGGTGCTGAGACTTCGAATCAGAAGTTGGCCAAGGCGCGTGTGACGGCATTTATCAACTACCTGAAGGCGCAATGTCCGGCAATGAAGAGTTGTGCGATTGCGACCACCTCGGCAGTAGCGACGTGGAAGGATTGTCTTCCGATGCTCGAGAACTCGACGCTAGCGGATAAGAAGGCTGCAGCCGATATTATCAATGGCAATCACACCGAGGCCGAGAAGGAGGCGCATCTCGCGAAGATGCCCGAGGTGTGGGCATATCTAAAGAGCAAGGTATTGCCCTCGCTGCGTTGCGCCGAGATTGAGATCCACTACACTCGTTCATCCATTGTCGAGCAGCGCCTGTTGATCAAGACGCCTGAGCCTGCTCCGGCAGCCCAACCGACATCCACAACCACCACTCAGCCGACACCGACTTCGACATCTGCTTCTGCATCGACAACC
>JAGBVQ010000156.1 GCA_017630245.1 Alistipes sp.
TCCAACAACGAAATCGAAGCATCCTCCATCTCGTTTACGATAGAGTCGATCTTTGCGATGATGTAGTTGTAGAATACCTGAAGAATCATAGCCGCGATAAGACCCAACAGAGTTGTAAGAAGAGCAACCTTCATACCACCTGCAACGAGTGCCGGAGAGATATCACCTGCAGCCTGGATCGAGTCGAACGACTGTACAAGACCAACAACGGTACCCATAAATCCGAGTGACGGAGAGAGCGAGATGAAGAGTGACAACCAGCTCAGACCCGACTCCAACTGACCAGTCTGAACCGAACCGTACGATACAACTGCCTTCTCAACAGCGTCAAGACCCTGCTCAGCACGATCCAAACCCTGATAGTAGATCGAAGCGATAGGACCACGAGTGTTGCGGCAAACCTCCTTAGCAGCCTCAACGCCACCATTTGCCAAAGCAGCCTCTACCTGTGCCATAAACTTCTTGGTGTTGATCGACGAGAATGCGAGGTAAAGAATACGCTCGATTGCGATAGCCAAACCAAGTACAAGAGCGATAAGGATAGGAAGCATCCATCCCCAACCACCCTCGAGGAACTTCTGCATCAGAACGTGGTGCATAGTCTCACCCTCGATCTGAACCTCAGTGTCGATAGTAGCCTCAGCAGCCTCTGCGGGAGCAGCCTCCTCTGCAGGAGCAGCGGTCTCTTCAGTTGCAGGAGCAGCAGCCTCGGTGTTCTCCTGAGCAAAAACATTAGCAGTGCCAAAGGTCAACATGGCTACTGACAACATCAAAAATAATTTTTTCATAACAGTTTTGATAAGTTAATAATTTGAATTAGTTATTGCGTTAAATTTTTTTGTAAAATCTTCAACTTTTTTTGCTGTGTAACAACTTTTTTGTCCGTTTTTGCGCATTATCGTCCTCTTGGGCGCAGCGGCCCTGCTTTCGCAAAATCAAGCGCAACAATCTGTGCGTCAATCACATAGGCACGCACAACCCCCTAAATACGGGGCTTTGAGCGCCAATATCAGTGCGAAATATAAGAATTTTTTTTTGTTTATGCAACGCCCTCCGGTGTAAATTCTCCTCGAATCGGATATTCGAGCGCTGCTCTACACTCCTCATTTGGGCGATTTCCACCTAAAAGATACATCAATTTTGTAACCGCAGCCTCGGTAGTCATATCGTGTCCGCTGACAACTCCGATGCTTCGCAAACCGACACCCGTCTCGTAGAGATCCATCGCCACCGATCCGCCCGCGCACTGTGTAACGTTGATGACGATAATACCACGATTTATAGCCTCCTCGAGCACCTTGATAAACCACTCGCTGGTCGGAGCATTTCCCGAGCCGTAAGTCTCGAGAACAACACCCTTCAGCCCCTCCACCGAGAGGATTGCCCGCAGGATCGACTCGCTGATGCCAGGGAAGAGTTTTATGACTACCACTCCATCGCTCAGTGTTGTTGCAATTTGCAGATTGTCAGAATATTCAGTCGGTTTAGATATCGCTGTATGGTTATACGAAATATTGACTCCGACCTCTGCCAACGGTGGGTAGTTATAGGAATAAAAGGCGCTCAACTCCTCGGCGCTTCGCTTGGTTGTTCTATTGCCACGGAAGAGGCGATTCTGGAAATAGAGGGCCACCTCCGAGATTATCGGTCGGCCATCGCGCTGTGCTCCTGCAATTTCGAGAGCCGTGATAAGATTCTCACGACCATCGGTACGCAGGATACCCATCGGGATCTGGCTGCCGGTAAGGATCACGGGCTTGGCCAGATTCTCGAGCATAAAGCTCAAAGCCGCCGCGGTATAGGACATTGTATCGGTACCGTGCAGCACCACAAAGCCATCGAATCGGGCGTAATTGTCGCGTATAATTTCGGCAAGTTCGACCCAGCGGCTCGGCATCACATTCGAGGAGTCGATGGGGGTCATCGTCAGCACTTCGATATCGACCTCAAGGCGGCGAAGAGATGGGATCTCTTCGTACATAGCCGAAAAATCGAAGGGCACCAATGTACCGCCCGCATCACGGCGCATACCGATTGTACCACCGGTATATATCAGCAAAATTTTGGGTTTTATCTCCATAATATCCTTTAATTTAGGAACATACGTTCTGCGTTAGTGGTTGTTTGGACGGCCACCTCTTCGGGCGACACTCCTTTTATCTCGGCAATTTTTTGGCAAATATAGGGAATATATGCCGATTCGTTGCGCTGACCTCGGAACGGAACAGGCGTTAGGTAGGGACAATCGGTCTCGAGCAGCAGCTCCTCGAGCGGAATCTCACGCACAACCTCAGCCAGCGGACTTTTTTTGAAGGTCACGACACCTCCGATACCAAAGAGAAAATCGCCACACTCGCGCAGTCGCTCATAGCTCTGCACCCCATCCGAGAATGCGTGAAAAACTCCGCGCACGCCCCGGCCCCGAAATCCCTCTATCACCTCTTTCATCTCGTCCCAAGCGCTGCGTGTATGGACCGCGATAGGGAGGTTGTGGCGCAACGAGAGCTCGATTTGGTGCTCAAAGGCCTCCATCTGCTCCTCGCGGAAATCGTTGCTCCAATAGAAGTCGAGCCCAATCTCTCCCACAGCACAGAATCGCCCCACGGGCGAGTTTTCGAGATACTTTTCGACCAGAGCCAGCTCCTCACGCCACGCGGGGTTGTCGTTTACCGATGTCGGATGCAGACCCATCATCGGGAAGCAGTGGTCGGGATACTGGCGACACATCTCGAACAGAGGCTCGTGACTCTCGCTGTCGATTGCCGGCAGCAACAGCCTATCAACTCCCGCAGCCACGGCACGCTCAACCGCCTCCGAGCGATCAGCATCAAACTCGGGCTCGTAGAGATGAGAGTGGGTATCTATATATCGTAAGCTCATATTATTCAACGTATTAACAAAGCCCTACAGAAGCTTTTCGTACATATTTCCGGGGAGCAGCCTCACCGCTCCGGCCAGCTCGAGCGACATCAGCAGAGCCGACAACTCTCCCGACTGCATACCGCTCAACTCCATAAGTTCACCCACCGACAACGGATCCGAGGTACGGAAACAACACAACAATCCCTTCTCATCGGGTGTAAGATCAAGGGTCGGATCTATCTTTACGCTTGGCTTTTCGGGCATATTTAGCTCCCACATAAGTTCGTTGATAATATCCTCGGCCGAGGTGACAAGTTGTGCTCGGCGCGTACTAATCAGATGGTTTGTGCCGCTGGCCGCCGAGTCGAAGATCCTACCCGGCACCGCCATAACCGAGCGGTTGTAATCGTCAGCAAACTGCGCAGTTGTGAGCGCTCCGCCACCCTTGTGCGACTCGACAACCACTGTACCGCAACCCAGAGCAGCGATAATGCGGTTTCTGGTGATGTAGTAGCACCCCTTTGGGGGCGTTGTAGAGGGGAGTTCAGACACGATAGCACCTCCGTTGGCGATAATATCCTCTGCCAGGGCTGTATGCTGGGTGGGCGTAACTGCAGGGAGAGGATTTGCCACAACAGCAACGGTCGGCACCTGGTTTATAAGCGCTGCGCGATGAGCCGCCGCATCTATTCCGAAGGCCAAACCGCTAACAACACACAGATCGGAAACACGCGAAGCGAGACCTGCAACAAGCTCCGAGCAGGCTCGCTCCCCGTAGGGAGTCATTCTTCGCGTACCGACAAACGAGACACAACGACGCGAGAGGGTACTCACCTCCCCGCGTACATATATAATATGTGGATAGTCTGCCACTTCACGCAGCAGATGAGGATAGGCCTCATCGGTCGAGGCTATGGGTGTAATCGAGTGGCGACGGCAATACTCCGCCTCTCGCTCGGCTGCACGCCAACCATCTCGTCGCACAATAGCCCGAGCCACATCTTCCCTTAGCTCTGCACGCTCGATCAGCTCCTGCTCCGAGGCGCAAAAGATCGACTCGGCACTGCCATACACATCCAAAAGATGCACAACCCCTTTAGCCCCAAGGCCACGGGTCATCACCAGTGCCAAATCATCTATTTTCATATTTTTACAGGATTTTTCTTACCGATAATCCCCTATCGTATAGCGAGTTACTGAAGCGGATCAGCCTCAACGCCGTCGAAGGTCATAACCACGGGCAGGATCTCGCCATTCTCGGCAAAGCACAACTCGTCAATGCAGGTGCGACGGTCATTTCCGCTTGTAGCACCAATCGGGTGGCGGTGGTAGACGATATAGTACTTGCCGCTACGAGGATTATGCATCACCGAGTGGTGACCTGCACCTGTACCGACATTCTCGTCAGTCGAGAGGATCACACCCTTACTCTCGAAGGGACCCATCGGACCATCTGCAATAGCGTATGCCACACGGTAGTTATCCTTGGTCCACTTACCCTCCGACCACATAAAGTAGTACTTACCATCACGGATAAACATAAAGGGACCCTCGACATACTCGCCCGGAGTCACCTCCTTAAACAGCTCGCCATCCTCAAAGGGAACAAAACCCGTAAAGTCGTCGTTAAGCTTGCAGACATTGCAGTGCTTCCAACCACCATAATACATATAGTATGTGCCATCCGTATCCTTGAATACAAACTGGTCGATTGGCTGAGCTCCGTTGATTATATCGTTGATGAGCGGCTTGTCGAGGTAATCCTCGAAGGGGCCTGCAGGGTTATCGGCTACAGCGATACCAATACCACCAACTTCACCTTCGTGTACATCATTTGCGCTGAAGAAGAGGAAGTAGCGACCATCCTTCTCGATAATCGAGGGTGCCCACAGCGCCTTGTTGATCCACTTAACACTGTTATTATCTACAATGCGCTCGTGTTTCTGCCAATGAACCAAATCCTTCGACGAGAATGCATCGAAGTGAAGCTGCTCGACAAACTTCTGAGACCAAGTAGGATAGATCCAATAGGTATCGCCAAAGATTACTCCTTCGGGGTCGGCATACCAACCCTCGATAATGGGATTACCGCTACGAGGTTTCTCAACACACGACACACAAAAAAGAGCCAAAACAGCTGCGAAAAGAATACTAAAAACGTTTTTCATAAGTGGGCATTTTTGTTTAGTCTACAAATGTAGATATTTTTTCTTACATTTGCAATATATTATGCGACCAATACAACAGACAATAACCCTGATCGTGGCTCTAGCAGCCCTGCTCTTCACGCCACAGATGGCGGCAGCACATAGCTCCGCCGACTCCACTATGCTCAAAACAAGCCCCGAACGCAGCCTTGCATCTACGAAGAGCGTTGTACTGCGCAAAAAGGGGTGGTGGCAAGATTACAGCGACTACTCGACCCGCTTCCGCGCCGAGCAGCTGGTCGTGCCCGGAGCTCTGTTTCTGGTCGGCACACTCGGCATTGGCGAGAATGCGCCGATGCGAGGCATAAACCTCTCCGTGCGTGACGGAATGACAACCCTCCGCAATGGGAGATATCTCCACTTTGACGACTACATTCAGTACCTGCCCGTAGCGGCCTATGTAGGTTTCTGCACCACTCGTCGCATTAAAGCAAAACACACTGTCCCTGAGCGCATTTGCGTTGCAGCAGTGACCTATATCTCGATGACAGCTCTCACCAATGCGCTGAAATATACCATCCGCGAACCACGCCCCGATTCGCACGGCCGCAACTCCTTCCCTTCGGGACATACAGCAACGGCCTTTGCCGGTGCAGAGTTGGTTCGTGCAGAGTATGGCTGGGGATATGGTATTGCCGCCTACACGGTGGCTACGGGAGTGGCATTTATGCGACTCTACAACAACCGCCATTGGCTCAACGACGTGCTGGCGGGAGCAGGTGTCGGCATCGTCTCGGCTCAGATTGGCTATTGGATGCTGCCGCTCAGCCGCAAGATCTTCAAGATGGATCGCCGCAAGGCTCTCGTATCGACCCCGATGTACTACCCCGAGCAGAATGCTCTCGGCGTGGCTTGCGCTATGAGCTTTTAACTGACAAAACATTATAAAACTCAAAATATGATTAAGGCTCTTACGGTATTAATGACCATAGTCCGCATTGCCGCCTTCGACTCTTCGGATGCGGATAAGGCTGCAGCGGATATTGTATGCACCGGAACTCACGATGAAATTACCATCCAACAAGTGTTGGATAAGTTCGAGGGCAACAATACCGACACCTGCGAAATCTACTTCGCAGACGGCACCTACAACATCGACGGTTTCCACCACCACGGAGATGCAACCCATCGCACGGCTATCAAGTTTCCGCCGATAGCAAGCCTGCGTTTCGAGGGTAAGAGCGATATCATTCCGCGCGTGGGCGTGAATGTCGAGTTTAAGGTTCGCCCTGAGGCATATAACGACCTCGCACCCGATGAGCAGGTCTGCGTTATGCTCTTTTCGGACAATATCGGCCGAAACACGAACAACGCCAAGCTGCGCAACTTCCAGATTATGCTACCCGACACGAAGCACAAGGTTATATGCCTGAACCTCTATCGCACGGGTGGTGCAATTCTCGAAAATCTGCGTATGAATGCAGCCGGTGCTGGCGCAGGAGTTATTCCCGTCGAGGGATCGGTCGGCATCCGTGGTCAGAATGTCAATACCAATGGTATTGGCCAATATTGGAAAGATATATACAGCATAGGATTCTACGAGGCATTCCAGATTGGTGGCGAGCACACTATCTGCGTCGGACTGCTCGGCTATAAGAGCTACTACGGCTACACCTTCGGCAACTACGAGAGCGTTGAGTGGGGAGTTTGGGAGCACCCGATTACGCTGATAAATTGCAGCGAAGAGTTGTGTGCCGCGTTGCCTCTGTTTAATGTGTGTGGCGAGATGCGCGACCCCAACAATCCCGGACGTCAGTGTGTTGATATGATATCTCACACTATGGAGTTCCGCGAGACCGAGAACCCAACGCTCAAACCCGTCTTGCCGGCTCGCGAGGTTTACCCCGGAACGTGGTGTGGTAATATTACATTTGCGGCCAATACGAAGCCTTTGAGCAAGGGCAATGCAGTCGATATTCTCTTCTGGGAGAAGGGCAGCGGCCATCGTTTCAAGACCCGCAACTCGGCACACGCTATGGCGGGTACGACAGCCGAGCGATTGACCTATATACCGACATTTGTCCAAACTTATTACGACACCGATCTGGGCAAACTCGTTATCTACAATGGTGAGGATTGGGTTGATGCAAACGGCAATAAAGTAGACTAATTATGAAGAGATTGATCTCTACGATGTTGGCACTGATGATTGCCGGCATCTCAACAGCAGCGCGTTTGGACCTCTCGGCCACCGAGACGGCAAACTGCTATATGGTCAGCGGCGGCGAGAAATATTCGTTCCGTGCAGATATTAAGGGTAACGGCGTGGAGACTCTCGGTCTCTCGGCAACCATCGACCTCAACGCGGTAAAGGGTATCAAAATCATTTGGGAGGAATACGACATTATCGATGATGCGAGTCTGAAATTGTCGGGCAATAAGATTCTTTTCACAACCATAAAGGGTGCGACCAAGGGTAATGCCCTTATCGGTATCTATGCCGATGAGGCGTGCAGCGAGGGTAAGTGTATCTGGTCGTGGCATATATGGCTTACCGATGCGGCTGATTGTCAGATTGGTGGTGTGGCGTTCCTCGACCGCAATTTGGGTGCTTACGGCACTACGTTGGGCGAGTCGGGCAGCAACGGATGCTTCTGGCAGTGGGGCCGCAAAGAGCCCTTCACCGCATCGTTAGAGGGCATACAGGTTTGTCGTGACGAGAAGAAGAGTTATGACTTTGCGACAGCCAACCCCACGACCTTCATCGCACGCAATGGCCGATGGATGGATATAGACGCAGAAAAGGCGTGGTGCAAGGATGGTCGCAAGACGATGCTCGATCCGTGCCCTCCGGGGTATTGCGTACCTATTTACGATGATATACTCGTACTCAAAACAATGGGTATCAAGGATGGATTCCTCAAAGCAGGAGCTATTTGGTACGACCTCGATCCGAGTGGTCAGCGTATGGTCGGCAAAGCAGGCTGGTATTGGACCTCAATGCGTACACCCAACCGCAAGAGCTGTTCAAACGACTTCTATATCTGGGAGAATGGTATCGGTCTGGTTTCGCAATATTACAACGCTTCGGCACTCTGCATCCGTCCCCAGAAGATTAAATAGCAGAGACAATCTGCCTACATTCGTTCGAAATACCCCCTATCGAAGTCGCAATTACACAAGAAAACGGCTTTGATCGGGGGTAAATCTTGCAAATTGTAATTTTTGTTCGGAAAAACACCCGTTTTTTTGGCAAAATTTCTGTACCTTTGTAACAATTGGTAAGATTTAGATTAAAACACACAAAAATATTTGCCCTATGTACGGAAAAATTAAAGAGCACCTGCAAGCCGAATTGCAGTCGATTCGTGAGGCTGGTCTTTATAAGACCGAGCGCATTATCTGTTCACCCCAGCGTGCGGAGATTACCGTTGCCGAAAAGCCGGTTTTGAACTTCTGCGCTAACAACTATCTTGGTCTGTCGGATAACCCGCGCCTTATCGAGGCTGCGAAGCGTGCAATGGATGAGCGTGGCTTCGGAATGTCGTCGGTGCGCTTTATCTGCGGTTGTCAGGATATCCACAAGCAGCTCGAGAAGGCTATCGCCGACTACTTCGGCACCGAGGATACCATCCTCTATGCAGCCTGCTTCGATGCTAACGGTGGTGTATTCGAGCCGCTCTTCACCGAGCAGGATGCCATTATATCCGATTCGCTCAACCACGCCTCGATTATCGACGGCGTAAGGCTGTGCAAGGCTGTGCGCTATCGCTACGCCAATGCCAATATGGACGAGTTGGAGAATTGCCTGAAGTTGGCACAAGCCCAGCGTTTCCGCATTATCGTCACCGATGGAGTATTCTCAATGGATGGCAACGCCGCTCCGCTCGATGAGATCTGTGCGCTGGCTCGCAAGTATGACGCATTGGTTATGGTTGATGAGTGCCACTCGGCAGGCGTTCTGGGTGCTACGGGTCGCGGTATCACCGAGCTCTACAACCTGCGTGGCGAGGTGGATATCCTCACCGGCACACTCGGCAAGGCTTTTGGTGGCGCAGTAGGAGGCTTCACCACAGGCCGCAAGGAGATTATCGATATGCTCCGCCAGCGTTCACGCCCCTACCTCTTCTCGAACTCGCTGCCCCCCGCAGTGGTAGGTGCCGGCATCGAGATGTTCAAGATGCTCGAGGAGAGCGACCAGATCCACGACCGATTGGTGGCGAATGTCGAGCATTTCCGTACCAAGATGTTGGCTGCGGGCTTCGATATCAAGCCTACACAGTCGGCAATCTGCGCCGTGATGCTCTACGATGCCAAGCTCTCGCAGGAGTTTGCAGCCAAGTTGCAGGAGGAGGGTGTATTCGTTACCGGTTTCTACTACCCCGTAGTACCGAAGGGTCAGGCCCGTATCCGCGTACAGGTGTCGGCAGGTCACACCACCGAGCAGCTTGATCGCTGTGTCGAGGCATTTATTAAGGTCGGCAAAGAGTTGAATGTAATAAAATAGCGAAAGATATGAAACCCCTGTTTGATGAGATTGATCGTAAGATATTGAAGTTTTTGATTGGCAATGCGCGTATGCCGTTCTTGGAGATTGCTCGCGAGTGCGGAATCTCCGGAGCAGCAATCCACCAGCGTATCAAGAAGTTGGAGGATTCGGGCGTAATCCTTGGCAGCCGCCTGGTGGTTGATCCCAAGAAGATGGGATTCGACGTCTGCGCCTTCATCAGCATCCGCATCCAGGATCCTCAGCTGTTGCTCTCGACCGTTGAGGAGCTCAAGCGCATCCCCGAGATCGTGGAGTGCCACTTTATCACGGGCACCTATAACGTAATGGTTAAGCTCTACTGCTTGGATAACGACCATCTGATGAACACTATCTTCAATGGCATTCTTACCGTTCACGGAGTCTCGACCACACAGACCTATATTTCGCTCAACGAGGCATTCCAGCGCCAGGTACACGTAGATTGTTTGGATTAAGATATGGCACGCATAAGACTTACAAAGGAGTTTTCGTTTGAGTCGGCTCACGCCTTGGAGGGATATGACGGCAAGTGTCGCCATATCCACGGCCACTCCTATCGACTCTATGTCACCGTTATCGGCGAGCCTATCGACGATCCGACCAACCCCAAGTATGGAATGGTTATGGACTTCGGTGAGCTGAAGGCTCTGGTAAATGAGGAGATTATCGACAGGATGGATCACGCCTTCGTGATGCGTCGTAGCGAGAGTGCTGACGCAGTAGATGCCGTTTTGCGCGAGAATTTTGGCAATGTGGTGTTGGTAGATTATCAGCCCACCTGCGAGAATATGCTCGCCGACTTCGCCTCACGCATCTCGCGCCGTCTGCCCGCAGGCGTTGCGCTCCACTCGCTGAAGATGCACGAAACGGCCACCTCGTTTGCCGAGTGGCTGGCCGAAGATAACGAGTAAAATAGTTCATCGAGAACAACAACCCTATGAAAAAACTCTTTCTGGTCGATGCTTACGCATTGATTTTCAAATACTACTACGCCTTTATGGGTCGTCCGATGCGCAATCGTTCGGGTATGAACACCTCGATTGTCTTCGGATTTACGAAGTTCTTGCGCGATATTCAGAAACGCGAGAAACCCGACCTGCTTGGAGTGGCTTTCGACCCCAAGGGAGGCTCCTTCCGAAAGGATATCTTCCCCGAATACAAAGCCAACCGCCCCGCTACGCCTGAGGATATTATCGAGTCGGTGCCATACGTCAAGCGCCTGCTGGAGGCGATGTGCATTCCGATTCTCGAAGTCGAGAATTACGAGGCGGATGACGTGATCGGAACACTCGCATTTAAGGGCGCCGAAGCGGGCTACGAGGTCTATATGGTCACCCCCGACAAGGATTATGGTCAGCTGGTCGGCGAGAATCGCCACCTCTACAAGCAGAAGGGCGATGGCGTGGAGGTTATCAAGGCGGCAGACATCTGCGAGAAATATGGCATCGAGGAGCCGATTCTGGTACGCGATATCTTGGCATTGTGGGGCGACTCTTCGGATAATATCCCCGGAGTACCGGGCATCGGCGAGAAGGGCGCGTGTAAATTGGTTCGTACGTGGGGTACGGCCGAAAATATCCTTGCCAATGCCGACAAAATCGGCGGAAAGGTTGGCACCAACATCGCCGAGTGGGGCGAAAAACTACTCTTGGCGAAGCGTCTGACGACCATCTGCCTTGATGTTCCGATCGAGTTCCGACCCGAGGAGCTTACGGTCTGCTGTCCGCATATCGACGCTCTGAAGGCTCTCTTCGCCGAGTTGGAGTTCAGGATGTTTATGAACGACCTCTCGAATATGGCGCCCGCCGAGGAGATCTCCGACACACCCAAACAAGCGCCACAAACACAGCTTGCCGAGGTTGCGCGTGCAAAGTCGCACGCCTTGAAGCAGGCAAAATTGGAGGGTCAGGGTGACCTCTTCGCACAATTCGACACCACACCCCCGACTCCTACTACGCCCACCACTCCTGCCGAGCCGGCGAGCGCAGCTGCACCCGAAGCGGTGGAGGGAGAGTTGTTCGATATGAATAGCATAGAGCTGGCCACGGCGCAGAACACGCCCCACGACTATCGCACGATATACACCGCCGAGGAGCTGAGTTCGGTGGTCGAGGAGATTGCCCGCTACGAGGAGTTCTGTTTCGATACCGAGACGATGGGGCTCGATGTTTTCAATGACCGCATCGTGGGTCTATCGCTTGCTGTCGAGCCGCACAAAGCGTGGTATATCCCCTTCAGCGGAACAAACAACGAGGAGTTTGCCTCGATTTTGCGACCTCTGTTCGAGAACGAGAAAATTGCAAAAATCGGACAGAATATAAAGTTCGACATTATGGTTTTGAGCCGTCTGGGCATCAAGGTGTTGGGCCGCAAGTTCGACACGATGATTCTCCACTACCTGCTCGATCCCGAGTCACGCCACGGTATGAACCACCTCTCGCTGCGCTACCTGAACTATAAGCCTATCGAGATCGAGAGTCTGATTGGCCGAGGAGCCAAGCAACTGACGATGGATCTGGTTGCCACAGAGCGAGTTGCGGAGTATGCAGCCGAGGATGCCGACATCACGCTACAACTCAAGCAGACGCTTCTGCCCCTTGTCGAGGAGCAGGGTCTGCTCAACCTCTACCTTCAGGTCGAGGAGCCGATGATTGACGTGCTGGCCGAGATGGAGCTGACGGGAGTCTGCATCGACTCTGCACTGCTCAATGACTATGCCGTAGAACTCAACGCACGACTCTCGGAGTTGGAGCAGCAGGTGAGAGATGAGGCCGGCGAGCCGACACTCAACATCAACTCACCACGCCAGCTGGGCGAAGTGCTCTTTGCCAAGATGCATATCACCGACAAGCCCAAGATGACCAAGACCAAGCAGTTCTGCACCGATGAGGAGTACCTGCAAGGCTTTGCACACGACCACCATATCGTTAAGCTTATCCTTGAGTATCGTGGCGTGAAGAAATTGCTCTCGACCTATGTCGAGGCTCTACCTCAGCTTGTAAATCGCTCGACGGGTCGCATACATACCTCTTTCAATCAGGCAGTTACCGCTACGGGTCGCCTCTCGTCGGCCAACCCTAACCTGCAGAATATCCCCGTACGCGAGGAGCAGGGTCGTCGCATCCGCGAGGCTTTTGTGCCCTCCGATGAGGAGCATCTGCTGCTCTCGGCCGATTATAGTCAGGTCGAGTTGCGCGTAATGGCCCACCTGAGTGGCGACGAGTCGCTCATCGAGGCATTCCGCAATGGCGAGGATATCCACGCAGCCACAGCGGCACGTCTCTTCGGCAAGAGCATCGAGGAGGTCTCGGGCGAGGAGCGCCGCAGAGCCAAGACTGCCAACTTCGGAATCATCTACGGCATCTCGGTATTCGGACTAAGCCAGCGACTGGAGTTGCCCCGAGCCGAGGCCAAAGCGATAATCGAGGGCTACTTTGCATCCTATCCGAAGGTCAAGGAGTATATGGATAATGCAGCCGTGTCGGCACGCGAGAAGGGCTATGTCACTACAATCTTCTCTCGCCGCCGCTACCTGAACGATATCGACTCACGCAATGCCGTAGCTCGCGGTCTGGCCGAGCGAAACGCTATCAATGCGCCGATTCAGGGCAGTGCTGCCGATATTATGAAGATGGCGATGGTGGCCATTGCTCGCCAATTCAAGGCACAGGGGCTGCAGTCGAAGATGATTTTGCAGGTGCACGATGAGGTCGTGATCGATATGTTGCGCTCGGAGCAGCAGCAGGTCATCGAGATCGTAACCCGCGCAATGGAGGGGGCTGCATCGCTGAGTGTGCCACTTACCACCGACTATGGCATTGGCCGCAATTGGCTTGAGGCCCATTAGACCTCTCCCTGCTGAGTATAGCACCTCGCCCCACAGAGCATCGCACTCATTGTCCAAAGTGGCGCAACCCACAATAAAAGAGAGGGTGTCCAACCGAAAAGTTGAACACCCTCTCTTTCTATTATATCCCGTGGGGACTACTTGAGTCGACCCTCCTTAGCCTCGATACATTCAGTTGCGTGGGGCACCTTCATCAGACGCTCCTTCGGGATAAGCTTTCCGGTAGTCTTGCAGATACCGTAAGTCTTATTCTCGATGCGCACCAAAGCCATCTCGAGATTGCGGATAAACTTCAATTGGTGAGAAGCCAAGCGGCCATTCTCCTCCTTGGAGAGCGTAGCAGCACCCTCTTCGAGCACCTTATAGGTGGGCGAAGTATCCTCTGTGTCGTTGCCGGCTGCGTGGGTGATAGTATCACGCAAAAGCTCATAATCGGCACGCGCCACTTCGAGTTTTTTGAGGATTACCTGACGGAACTCCTCCAACTCGCTATCGCTGTATCTTGTCTTTTCAACCTCTGCCATAAAATCTGTAGTTTTAGTAGTTGCTTTATGTAAAGGTAAGTAAAATTTAGTTACTCTCCAAATTTTATGAGCTTTTAGTGCATTTTTGTTATCGCAATGCGCAGCGGCTCCTCGTCGATGTCGCTCTCGACAACAAAGGCACCCTGCGGCTCGGCACTACACTTAACGCTCGCTGCAAGTGTCTGAGAACCAATATAGTCACCAAACTCAGCAACTGCACCCTCAACCAACTCCTTGGCCTCGATCTCAACCGTGATCTTATCGGTAACCTCCAAGCCCGAGTCCTTGCGGATATTCTGGATGCGATTCACCAATTCGCGTGCCACACCCTCCTTGCGCAACTCGTCGGTCACGATAATGTCGAGAGCTACTGTGAGCTTGCCCTCCGAAGCAACCAACCAGCCCGGCATATCCTCCGAGGTGATGTCGAAGTCCTCAACAGCTACCTCGAGCATTGCTCCATCGATCTCGAGCTGCGAAATAGCACCACTCTCAACCTCAGCAATCTGCTCCTGCGAGAAGGTTGCAACCAGCGCCGCAATCTGCTTCATATATTTACCATACTTCGGACCGAGGGTCTTGAAGTTAGGCTTGATACGCTTGGTGATCAGACCTGTAGTCTTCTCGATCAGCTCGATATCCTTAACGTTTACCTCACTAATAATCAAGTTCTTAACGGCCTCGATATGCTTTGCAGTTGCCTTATCCAGCACCGGAACAAGGATCTTTGTCAGCGGCTGACGCACCTTGATATTCACCTTACGACGCAGTGCCAGCACCATCGATGAAATGCGCTGAGCCAGCGACATCATCTCCTGCAACTCGGTGTCGATAAGCGACTCATCCGCCTTCGGGAAGTCCGAGAGGTGTACCGACTCGTCCGAGTGGCGGCCACTCACTGCATTCAGGTCGCAGAAGATGCGATCCGAGATAAACGGAGCAAACGGAGCCGAGAGCTTCGCCACACACTCCAAGCAGGTGTAGAGGGTCTGATATGCAGCCAACTTATCCTTATCCATCTCACCGCCCCAGAAGCGCTTGCGGTTAAGACGTACATACCAGTTCGAGAGGTTCTCGCCTACAAACTCCTGAATTGCACGCGCAGCGGGTGTCGGGTCATAACCCTCGAGTGACTCTGTTACGGTCTTGATGAGGGTATTGAGCTCCGAGATAATCCAACGGTCGATCTCGGGACGCTCCGCAACGGGAATCTCCTCCTCCGAGCCGGTGAAGCCATCGATATTTGCATAGAGAGCGAAGAACGAGTAGGTGTTGTAGAGTGTTCCGAAGAACTTACGGCGCACCTCATCCACACCCTCGATATCGAACTTGAGGTTATCCCACGGCTGCGAGTTCGAGATCATATACCAACGTGTCGCATCTGCGCCATACTTGTCGAGTACCTCGAACGGATCAACGGCATTGCCCAGACGCTTCGACATCTTGTTACCATTCTTGTCGAGCACCAAACCATTCGAGATGATATTCTTGAATGCCACCGAGTCAAAGAGCATAGTGGCAATAGCGTGCAGCGTGAAGAACCAACCACGGGTCTGGTCTACACCCTCGGCGATAAAGTCTGCGGGGTATACGTCGTTAAAGTCCGCACCGCCATTCTCGAAGGGGTAGTGCAGCTGCGCATAAGGCATTGCACCCGAGTCGAACCAAACGTCGATCAGGTCGCTCTCGCGGCGCATAGGCTCGCCCTTCGACGATACGAGCACGATATTATCAACATAAGGCTTATGCAGGTCGATATTCTCGGTCGAGTAGTTCTCCTTCGACATATCGCCCACCTTGAAGTTCTTGTAGGGATTCTCGCTCATAAAGCCGGCAGCGATCGAGCGCTCGATCTCGCCCATAAGCTCCTCAACCGAGCCGATGCACTTCATCTCCGAGCGATCCTCGGTAGCCCAGATGGGCAGCGGAGTACCCCAGAAGCGCGAACGCGAGAGGTTCCAATCGTTAAGATTCTCCAACCACTTGCCGAAACGGCCCGAGCCTGTCGATTCGGGCTTCCAGCGGATGGTCTTATTGAGCTCGATCATACGATCTTTGAGAGCCGTAGTGCGGATAAACCACGAATCAAGCGGGTAGTACAATACCGGCTTATCGGTACGCCAGCAGTGGGGATAGTTGTGGGTATGCTTCTCGATGCGGAAGGCACGATTCGAAGCCTTGAGCATCATCGAGATATAGATATCGAGTGTTTCGGCTGCTGCCGCTGCCTTCTCATCGTAGCGACCATCAACCATAAACTGCGGATCGTAGGCATTCTTAACCCAGCGACCAGCGTAATCCTTGTAGGCCTCGACATCAACACACTCCGAAACGAACTTTTCATCCAATTCGTCGAGCAGATAGAACTTGCCTGTAAAGTCAACCATCGGACGGGTCTCGCCACGCTTGTTGATCATAAAGAGCGAGGGGATACCTGCTGCGCGAGCTACGAAAGCATCGTCAGCACCAAACGTAGGTGCGATATGAACGATACCGGTACCATCCTCGGTAGTAACGTAGTCTCCCGTAATTACGCGGAAAGCCTTATCGGCTGCCGGAGTCCAATTACCCTTCTCGTCAGCCTCAACGGGCTTAACCCAGGGGATCAGCTGCTCGTAGTGGATACCTGCGAGGTCTGCACCTTTATATGTGCGCTCCTCCTCGACGGTGTATGTACCCTCCAACTTCTTGTTGAAGATCGAAGGCACCAGGTCGCGAGCGATGATTACGGTCTGCGGCTGCTCGGTGTAGGGATTCAGACACTTCACGCGAACATAGTCGATCTTCGGGCCAACGCAGAGTGCGGTATTCGAAGGCAATGTCCACGGAGTGGTTGTCCAAGCCAGGAAGTAGAGCTCGCCCTGCACATCCTCAAAGAGGTGCTCGCTCTCAGCGTTGCGTACTACCTTGAACTGTGCGGTACAAGTGGTATCCTTAACATCGCGATAGCAACCCGGCTGGTTGAGCTCGTGTGTCGAAAGACCGGTACCTGCGGCGGGTGAGTAGGGCTGAATGGTGTAACCCTTGTAGAGCAGACCCTTGTCGTAGAGCTGCTTCAGGAGCCACCAGAGCGTCTCGATATACTTGTTGTCGTAGGTGATATAGGGGTCGTCCATATTTACCCAATAGCCCATACGGCGAGTAAGGTTCTCCCAAACACCCGTAAACTTCATCACATCCGCACGGCAAGCCTTATTGTACTCCTCAACGGTAATCTTCTTACCGATATCCTCCTTGGTGATGCCGAGAGCCTTCTCAACGCCGAGCTCCACGGGCAGACCGTGGGTATCCCATCCCGCCTTACGGTGTACGAGGTAGCCCTGCTGGGTCTTGTAGCGGCAGAAGATATCCTTAATGGTACGCGCCATAACGTGGTGAATACCCGGCATTCCGTTTGCCGAGGGGGGACCCTCGTAGAATACGAATGTCGGATGGCCTTCGCGTGTTGTGATACTCTTGTGGAATGTGTCTTTGGCATCCCATTGGCCAAGGACATCACTTGCAAGTTTGGGTAGATCTAAACCCTTATACTCTGTAAATTTCATATATCTCGAAAAAACTTATCAATCAAACTCTTGTTAAATATCCATCAGTGTATGTACCGGAGCAATGCTCTCGAGGCGAGCCTTACCGCCAAGCTCCTCCAGGTGCACCAGGAAGATAAACTCCTTTATCTTAATGCCGTACTCCTTGCCATCTATCACAATCTTCTTCGACTCCATCGAGCGGGCAACACCCTCGGCTGTTCCACCCGTAGCCAGAACGTCATCGAAGAGTGTAACCTCAAAAACATCACCCTCAGCTGCGCCTGCCGCAATATCGCTAAGACGATAGAAGAGCGTATCGAAACCATACTCCTTCTCGATGCGCACCTCAATCAGGTCGCCCTCGTTAAAGGGGAGCTTACCGCTCTTGCGAATGGGGATAATATTCTGCACCTTATCACTCGTGATAAGCAGCGGCGAAGCGAACAAGAATCCACGAGCCTCGGGAGCCGCCACATTCGCAGCAGTCGTAAGCTCGGTCAGCTTGTCGATAAGTTGCTTATACACAGACTTATCCTGCAGCAACGGAATAATATCTACGAACTTAATTCCCTCCTTCGGGAAATCCTGATAGAACTTAAGTGTGTTAATCATTGTCGTTTAAGGCATTTTATTTGTGCAAACTTACTAAATTATTTTCTTTTGACGGGAAAAATCCGACAAAATCTTTACTTTTGTCCGTCATTTGAAGCATATTAGAGGCAATGGATTCCTTAATTGAGTTTTTTATGGATTGGGGTTATGTCGGGATTTTTCTCTCGGCATTCTTGGCAGGCAGTGTTGTGCCGTTCAGTTCCGAACTCGTTATGGTGGCTCTGGCACAGGCGGGACTCTCGCCCCTATGGTGCGTGGTGTGGGCTACGGCGGGCAATACGCTTGGTGGCGTAACCTGCTACTACATAGGCCGTTTAGGCAAGACCGAATGGATCGAACGCTACCTCCGCATAAGCCACGAACGCATCGAGAAGACCAAAGCCTTTCTTCGCGGTCGAGGGGCAGTGATGGCTCTCTTCGTGGCACTACCCTACGTTGGCGATGCCATAGCTGTAGTTCTGGGTCTTATGCGTAGCAACGCCCTGATCACCACGCTTTCAATGATGATCGGTAAAGCTCTGCGATACATCGCCGTAATCTATGCGGCTGAGGGAATAGCCTCGTTATTCTAACGAGAGATCAAGGGAAAGGCTCTAATCTAACTCTTCGTCCGAGTCGTAGTAGTTCATCAGTGCATCAATTTCGCGACGCTCCTTCTTGGTCGGGCGTCCGGCACCACGCTCACGGAATACGAAGATTGTCTCGCGCGGAGCGTAAAGCTTGTCAAGCTCCTCCTGCGGGGTGATATTGAGGCAGTAGGTGGGCACATTCTTCGCCGGTTGGCGGCTCGAAACGTAGTCCAAAACCTTATAGCGGTAGACCACAGGCATACGTTTAACCGTAATCTCATCGCCAATATGCACCTCTCGCGAAGGTTTACAGTAGGCATCGTTCACCAATACCCTATTGTTTCGGATGGCATCGGCAGCATCGCTGCGTGTCTTGAAGATACGCACTGCCCACAAATATTTATCCAATCTTACATCCATAGCTCTTAACTCTTTGCAACACTGCTATTTGCCAACTATCGACTCGCCACGAGGTTTATCGTGCGACTTCTCGTCATTTTGGCGGCTGACGCTCTGGATCATACCTATCGCCAAAGCTGTGAATAGCATCGACGAGCCGCCTCGCGAGATGAGCGGAAGGTTCTGTCCCGTCTCGGGTATCAGGTTGATAGTCACCATAATATGCAATAGCGCCTGACACGTTATCAGCAGCACCAATCCCAACACCAGCAGACCGGGAAAGGCCGTTTCGCACCGCTTGAAAATCTCGATTCCTCGGAAGAAGATCCACAGATAGAGCAACAGCACCACAAGCGCCATAATCAATCCGTACTCCTCGACAAAAAAGGCGTAGATATAGTCACTCTCGGGGTGGGTCATCTCCACACGCACGGCACTGCGACCCGCACCACGACCTATAAGTCCACCCTCGTGGATGGCGATCATCGAGCGCTCGGTATCGGTCAGGTCTTTCACATCCTTTTCGGCCTGTGAGTGTGTCCAGAGGTTAATCCACGTCTCCACTCGGCCTCCGGCCGTATCGGCTCGACCCAAGCCCAGCACTCCAATCAATCCAACCGCCGCAACCGCCAAACCTACAACTTTAGCCAACTCGGTCATCTGCACTCGGCCGATAAACATCATTATCAACGAGACGCCAAAGACCAGAACAGCCGATGAAGTATGCGCCGGAAAGATCACCACACAAGAGGCGAGCATCGGGGCGAGAATAGGCAAGGTTCCCGTCTTCCAAATGGTCTTCTGCGCAGGCTCTTTGAACCAACTTAACGGATTGAGGCTCGGGACTATACGCAACCTATCCATCACGCTCTGGCGCGAGGCGAGCTGGCGTGCCAGGAAGAGGATCGTGGCGATCTTCAACGCCTCGGAGGGTTGGAATTGGAAGCCCATAATCGAAATCCAGCGAGCCGCCCCGTTGGTTGATTGACCCATAAATTGCACCGCCAAAGTCAGGGCCAACGAGCCGAAATAGAGCAGGGCCGAAAGGCGATTGAAGACTCTACAATTGATGCGGTGCACAACCAGCACAACGGGCACACAGACCGCCAACAAGACCACAAGGTGTTGCTTCAAAAAGCTGGCCACAGTACGCGCATCGCGGGGGTTGTAGCCCATCTTCGCCGTCGACGAATAGACCACAAGGATCGATATGACAGCCAATGCCGCCACAATCACCCACAACACCTTATCGCCCGCAAAAAAGCTGAAGCCGCCACTATTTTTCTTCTCGTCAGCCATCCTAAACCTTTACTACTATATATTACTCTTGACCCACTCCTTGAAGAGCTGGCCGCGATTCTCGTAATTTTTGAAGAGATCGAAGCTCGCACACGCCGGCGAGAGCAACACAACATCGCCCCTCTCAGCCGCAGCCACCGCAGCACGCATAGCCTCATCGAGCGAGGAGGTCGATACCACCGTAGGCACGATATCGGTAAAGTCACGTACCAACTTCTCATTATCCAAACCCATACAGATCAGAGCCTTAACCTTCTTGCGAGCAAACTCCTTGAGGGGCGAGTAATCGTTACCCTTGTCCGTACCACCGGCAATCCAGACCACGGGGCGGGTCATACTCTCAAGAGCATACCACACCGAATCGACATTGGTAGCCTTCGAGTCGTTGATATAGAGCACACCCTCAACCTCGCGCACCGGCTCCAGGCGGTGCTCCACGGGCGAGAACTCATAGATCGAGCGCTCAATACTCTCGGCATCAACACCCGCAGCAAGCGTAGCCAACGCCGCCGCCATAGCGTTATATGAGTTGTGCAGACCCTTAATCTGCATCTTCGCGGTATCTATCTCGAGTGAGCGATCGCCTACTCTCGCCGTAAAGATTCCCTCTCCATCCAGAAAGGCATCTCCCGCAGCACTCGCCACGCTCGTCTTAGCCATAAAGGGGAGCTGACGCACGTTGCTTGTCATCTGCTCGACCTCTCGCCACACGACCTCATCATCGGCGCAGTAGACAAAGTGGTTGCGCGAGTTTTGATTTTGCGTGATGCGCATCTTTGAGTCCACATAGTTCTGGAAGCAGTAGTCGTAGCGATCCAGATGGTCGGGCGTGATATTCATCAGCACCGAGACATCCGCCTTGAAGCGGAACATTCCATCGAGTTGGAACGACGAGAGTTCCAACACATACCAATCATACTCTCCCGTAGCCACCGAGTAGGCGAAACTCTCGCCGATATTACCTCCCAGCGCAACGTTCATACCCGCATCGCACATAATCTTATAGATGAGCGAGGTTGTGGTAGTCTTACCATTCGAGCCGGTGATGCAGATAGTTTTCGAATGGCCCATATATCGGCAGGCGAACTCCATCTCCGAGATAATCGGGATATTCTTTTCGCGCAGAGCCTGCACCACGGGGGCCTTATCGGGTATTCCGGGCGATTTCACCACCTCCGTAGCAGCCAACACTCTCTCCATCGTGTGGCCTCCCTCCTCGTAGGGCACACCCCACTCTTCGAGCTTCGATTTGAAGCGATCGGCAATACGACCCGCATCGGTCAGAAAGACATCAAAGCCCTGCTTCTTTGCCAAAATAGCCGAACCATAACCGCTGATTCCGCCTCCGAGAACAACTATACGTTTCATCTTCGTCTATCGGATTTTAAGTGTTGCAAGGGTCATCGCTGCCAGCAGCATCGAGACAATGATAAATCGGAAGACGATCTTGGTCTCGAACAAACCCTTCTTCTGGTAGTGGTGATGCAGGGGTGACATCAGCAGGATGCGTCGACCCTCACCATATCTCTTCTTGGTATACTTGAAGTAAGCCACCTGTACCATAACCGATACACTCTCGACCAAAAATACTCCGCAGAGCAACGGCAGCAGCAACTCCTTACGGATACAGAGGGCAAACACAGCAATAATTCCACCGATTGCCAACGAGCCCGTATCGCCCGTAAAGATCTGCGCCGGGAAACTGTTGTACCACATAAAGCCGATGAGCGCTCCGGCCAAAGCTGCAGCGAATACCACCAACTCTCCACTATTGGGAATATACATAATATTCAGATAGTCGGCATATACAACGTGTCCCGAGAGGTAGGCCAGCACTCCCA
>JAGBVQ010000157.1 GCA_017630245.1 Alistipes sp.
ATCCAACACCATCCCGAATATCCAACACCATCCCGAATATCCAAGCTTGGAATTTTTGTTCTCGAGGGAGTGGGTATCCGCAGGATACTGAAAATAATAATGGTAGCAGCGTAAGTTTACTTGCGGACTGCTACCATTGTTGTTTTTAGAATTGTCGCAGACAACCAAGCCCTCGCAAAGAAAATATATAGCGACAGACTCCTCGAAACGCAGTTTCGATTGAAAGGTTTTGCGGAGCTTTTTTCTAAAAGCGACAAAGAAAAACGGGCAAAGGCGGGGCGGGGCTACTTCACGCGGTAGGCTCGTTGTACGCCCTTGATGCGCATCAGAGCGTGGATAAGCATATCGACCACGCCGGCGCCGCTCACCTCGACGCTTACGGTACCGATAACGCTACCGTCGCTACGCGAAGAGAAACTTATGGTGCGCATATTGAGTTTCAGGTCGTGGCTTATAACCTCGGTAATGCGGTTGGCGAGGCCCGTAGAGTCTTGAGCCACGATAGCCACCGAAGCACGGAACGAGCCATCGGCATTAGCTCTCCAACGCGCCTCCATAATGCGGTAGGGGTAGTTCTCGCGCAGACGCTGGGCATTGGGGCAATCGTTACGATGAATGGTGATACCCGAGGATATGGTGATAAATCCGAAGATATCGTCACCCTTAATGGGGTTGCAGCACTTGGCGAGTTTATACTCTATGTTGTTGATCTTCTCGTCGATAACCAGCGCATCACCCGACGAAGGCTCCCTCTGCTGCGACATACGACGCAGACGCTCGGCCTCAGCCTCGGCCACCGAAGCACGACGCTCCTCATCAGCCTCTCCCGAGAGCCAGCGCGAGAGGATCTCCTTGATTGCAGCCATATCGTATCGCTCGGTAGCTACGGCCTCGTAGAGCTGGGTTCCGGTGCGCAGCTTGTAGTGCTTAACCAGATATGCCACAGCCTCGTCTATGGGGCAAGCCATCTTCCAATTCTTGAGTTTACGCTCGAGCTCCTCGCGACCGATCTTGGCATTCTTGGCCTGCTCCTCGCGCATAAACGACTTGATCTTGTTCTTGGCCTTGGATGTTACGACGAAGTTGAGCCAGTCAGCCTTCGGTGTCTGATTCTTCTGGGTGAAGATCTCGGCAATATCGCCATTGTGCAGCTCCTCGCGGATGGGCACAGCTCGACCATTCACCTTACCACCCGAGCAAGTCGAGCCGAGTGAGGTGTGGATATCGAATGCAAAGTCGAGCAGTGTTGCCCCCTCGGGCAACTTGCGGATATCGCCGTTGGGCGTGAAGACGAAGATCTCGCCCGATGCGGGCTTGGCATCGAAGCGCTGAGCCAACGACTGTGTTGTGTCCTCCATCAACTCGCGCAGACGTGTGAGCCACTGCTCGCTGGTCTGAGCACCCTGATTTACACCCTTATAGCGCCAATGGGCAGCAATACCACGCTCGGCAACATCGTTCATACGCTCGGTGCGAATCTGAATCTCAACCCAGCGACCACCACCCGCAGCCACCGTGGTGTGCAACGACTCGTAGCCATTCGACTTGGGGATGGTAATCCAGTCACGCATACGCTCGGTATTGGGGGTATAGATGTCACTCACAATCGAGTAGACCATCCAACACTGCGACTTCTCCAACTCCTTGGGGCAGTCGATAATCAGACGGATGGCAAAGATATCGTAGACACCCTCGAATGGAACGTGCTGCTTGCGCATCTTGTTCCAGATCGAGAATATAGACTTGGTGCGACTCTTGAGGTGGTAGCGTATCTTCTGCTGCTCGGGCATTGTGGCATTGTGAGCGTCGATGCGTGCCGCTATAGGCTCCACAAAGCGAGCAATGAAGGTCTGACGCTCCGACTCGGTAGCCTCGAGCTTGGTCTTAATCTCGTTGAAAGCCTCGGGCTCGAGGTAGCTCAGGGCGATATCCTCCAACTCGCTCTTGATGTTGTACAGACCGAGCTTGTGGGCAATCTGAGCGTAGAGATTCATACTCTCCCAACTCTTCTTGCGCCACTTATCCTTGGGGAATATCTTCAGTGAGCGCATAACCTCCAACCTGTCGGCGAGCTTAATGAGAATTACACGCGGATCCTCCGAGTAGGATACAATCATATCACGGAAATCCGAAGCCTGCTCCTTCGAGGTCTTGAGCTTGATTGACGAGATGTTGGCCAGACCCACCGTGATGCCGACCACCTGCTCTCCGAAGAGGGTACGGATCTGCTCGAGCAGTTCGACAAGGTTTTCGCTCTTCTCCTTGTCGGCTATACGCACCACGTCGTGGATAATGGCAGCCACCGCAGAGTTTCGACCCAGACCGATCTCCTTGACCGCAATCAGAGCTACCTGCACAGCGTGGTCGAGCAGCGGCGTTCCGTCATAGCGGAGCTCCGAGCCCACCTTCGAGGCAGCAAACTCTATAGCACGATCGGTTAGCTCTT
The DNA here is from genome assembly GCA_017630245.1 of Alistipes sp. GTDB lineage: Bacteria > Bacteroidota > Bacteroidia > Bacteroidales > Rikenellaceae > Alistipes. The sequence goes on from JAGBVQ010000157.1 coordinate 2,447, forward strand.
GGGTGGTCTGCGAGAAGTTCTCTCGCACATATTCGCGAAATATATCGTATCTCTCAATCATCTCTACTCTGTTTCGTATTGCAAATATAGTGAAAAAAGGGGCACAAAAATCATTGCACCCCTTAATAGTATCTTTCAACGTCTGAGAATCGCCTAACTCCTCGGCCAAGAGTGTCAAAAATGTTATGGCACGCTATGGCAAGAAGTCGTATACAAGAGGGATTTTAGGCTGGCGCAGTTCGAGATAGCGGAGTTTACTTCGAGGTAAATGAGCATATCGAGAACAAGCCTAACGCCAAAATCACCTTGTTAGGCGGCTTCTACTAACCGCACTTTGAGTAGCCGCAAGACATACAGGTCAAGCAACCGTTCTGGTATGCCATATTCTCCTGGCCGCACTGCGGACACTTACCCTTCGACTTGGTACCATCGAGGATGTACTGCTTGAGAGCACGCTCCACACCGGTCTTCCAAGTGTTGATAGTCTCGCTGTCGAGGTGCAGACCGTCGATGAGCGAAACGACCTTCTCGATAGGCATACCGTGGCGCAGAACGCCCGAGATCAGCTTCGCATAGTTCCAGAAGCTCTCGTCGAACAAGCGCGAAATACCACCAATAGTATTGGTATAGCCGTAGCGGTCTACATACTGGAAGTCGTAACGCTTTGTGCCATCAGCCTCGCGCACCTTGATGATGAAACCCTTGGTGATCTTCTTGGGGATATACATCGCATCCTCCTCAACCTTACCGGTGAAGATCTCATAGGGGCGACCATCCTGCAGACCTACGAATGCGATCCAATCCTCGGTGCCGTTCTTGAAACGAACGATATCTGCGGGCAATGACTGCGGACGCTTGTTCTCGCCTGTTGCGGGCTCGCAACCCTTCTTCTTGGTCTTGCTCTTCGAGTCGAGAAGAACTCCTGTACGGCAACCGTCACGATATACGGTAACACCCTTACAGCCGCTCTCCCAAGCGGTGCGATATACCTCAGCAACCAACTGCTCCGAAACGCTGTTCGGGAGGTTTACAGTTACCGAAATCGAGTGGTCAACCCACTTCTGGATAGCACCCTGCATCTTAACCTTAGCAACCCAGTCGATATCGTTTGCCGTAGCCAAGTGGTAGGGCGAAGCTGCCACGAGAGCCTCGAGCTCGTCATCCTTGATCGAAGCCAGCTTCGAAGTGTCGTAGCCGTTGATCTCGGCCCACTCGATAAACTTGTGGTGGAATACGTAGTACTCCTGGAACTTTTCGCCGGTCTCGTCTACGAAATCGACGTGATTGTCCTGATCCGAAGGATTAACCTTGCGGCGACGCTTGTATACGGGGCGGAATACCGGCTCGATACCCGAAGTAGTCTGCGACATAAGCGATGTGGTGCCGGTCGGAGCGATGGTAAGCATCGCGATATTACGACGACCAACCTTTGTCATCTTCTCGTAGAGCTCGGGGTCAGCCTCCTTGATACGCTCGATCATCGGGTTGCCAACCTCACGCGCAGTCTCGTAAACCTCGAAAGCACCACGCTCCTCAGCCATATCTACCGATGCGCGGTAAGCCTCAACGGCCAGAGTCTTGTGAACCTGAACGGTAAAGTCGATAGCCTCCTCCGAGCCATAGCGCAGACCGAGTGCTGCCAACATATCGCCCTCAGCGGTGATACCAAGACCTGTACGACGACCCTTGAGAGCCATCTCGCGAATCTTCTTCCAGAGGTCACACTCTACACGACGAATCTCCTCATCCTCGGGGTCGCTCTCAATCTTATTGATGATAAGCTCCACCTTCTCCAGCTCGAGGTCGATGATATCGTCCATCATATGCATTGCCTTGTGAACGTGATCCTTGAACTTATCGAAGTTGAACTTAGCCTCCTTGGTGAAGGGGTTCTCTACATAGCTGAACAGATTGATAGCCAACAGACGGCACGAGTCGTAGGGGCACAACGGAATCTCACCACAGGGGTTAGTCGAAACGGTTGTGAAGCCCTTGTCTGCATAGCAATCGGGCACACTCTCGCGGATGATGGTATCCCAGAAGAGGACTCCGGGCTCAGCCGACTTCCACGCATTGTGGATAATCTTCTCCCACAACTTCTTAGCGTCGATATCCTGCTCATAAGTGGGATTCTCGGTCTTGATGGGGAACTGCTGGTGGTAGGTCTCGCCTGCGATTGCTGCACGCATAAACTCGTCATCGATCTTAATCGAAACGTTCGCACCGGTAACCTTACCTGTATCAACCTTTGCATCGATAAACTTCTCTGCATCGGGGTGCTTGATCGAGAGCGAAAGCATCAACGCTCCGCGACGACCATCCTGAGCAACCTCACGAGTCGAGTTCGAGTAGCGCTCCATAAAGGGAACGATACCGGTCGAGGTGAGAGCCGAGTTAAGCACCGGGCTACCCGAAGGACGGATGTGCGAGAGGTCGTGACCAACACCACCACGGCGCTTCATCAGCTGAACCTGCTCCTCGTCGATGCGGAAGATACCGCCATACGAGTCTGCGGGGTTCTTGTGGCCGATAACGAAGCAGTTCGAGAGCGATGCAACCTGCAGATTGTTACCGATACCGGTCATCGGGCCACCCTGGGGGATGATGTAGCGGAAGTGGTCAAGCAGGTCGAAAATCTCCTGACGCGAGAGAGGATTCTTGTACTTAAGCTCGATACGCTCGAGTTCGGCAGCGATACGTTCGTGCATCTGAACGGGCGTAAGCTCATAGATCTTTCCGAAGGAGTCCTTCAGGGCGTACTTGCTAACCCATACGGTTGCTGCAAGTTCGTCACCACCGAAGTACTCTTTAGTTGCGGCCACGGCATCAGCGTAGGCAACCGGCTTCAGAGTTGCGGGGTTTGCTTTTGTCATAATTATCAGTGTTTTATATTGTTTTATTCCTAGTTTCTCGCTGTCAAAACTCTTCGCTACGGGGGATAATAAGCCGTCGCAGTGCAGACTGCGGCGGTGGAAATTGTATCGTAAAAAAGAGTGTTGATTGCCGAATCATAGAGCAAAAGCGCCTTATTCGACATTACAAAGATGGTGCTTTATTTCGGTCAATTTTGGAAAATATACTCGGACTTATTCACAAGTTATTTACAATTTTTGGCAACCCCTTTCAGAGGTGCTTCCAGGCCCGATTGCAACAAGATTTTTCTACTCAAATTTTGCGCAACTTTTTTCATCGCTGCCCGCACTTTTCTTCATTCGGCACTAAAATAGATATATAAAATATGTATAAGAAGTCGAAAAAATTCCTATCTTTGTAACGCTATGACCGCACTGTTTGAAGATATAATTTTTGGCCCGATTCGCTCGCGCAGACTCGGTTTGTCGCTGGGTGTCAATCTGTTACCTACTCACTCGAAGCTTTGCAACTTCGACTGCATCTATTGTGAGTGTGGCTGGAATGCCGACAACGCCACCTCTCGCCGCTTCAACTCGCGCGAGCAGGTGCGCACTCGCTTGGAAGAGGTTTTGAGTCAGATGGTTGCCGACTCCACGCCGCCCGATGTCATCACCTTTGCAGGCAACGGAGAGCCGACGATGCACCCCGATTTCGAGGCGATAATTGACGACACTATTGCCCTGCGCGACAGGCTCTGCCCCTCGGCAAAGGTCTCGGTATTGAGTAATGCCACGATGATCGGCCGCGAGAGTGTACGTCGTGCATTGAAGAGGGTCGATAACAATATACTCAAACTCGACTCGGCCTTCGACCAGACGGTACAACTTGTGAACAATCCCTGTGGCAGCTACAGCGTTGCGACGGTTGTGGAGAATCTGCGCAAGTTCGACGGGGAGTTTATCTTGCAGACGATGTTCCTGCGCGGAGAGTATAATGGCCAGAAGGTAGACAATACCACCGATAGCGAGGTCGAGGCTTGGTTACACCTTGTCGAGGAGCTACGCCCCAGAAAGGTTATGGTCTACTCACTCGACCGCGACACCCCTTGCAAAACCCTTACAAAGGTCGAACGCGAAGAGTTGCAGCAGATCGCCTCTCGAGTCGAGGCTCTCGGCATCGAGTGCTCGGTAGCATAACTCTTGTTGAGATAGGCGTATCACGCCTCTACCACACCGAATCATCACCATCGACATCGTTGCCATTCTCATCAAACCACGAATAGCCATCTCTTTCGTGGCACTCACACCAACAATCGTCGCAATTTAGGCTATCGTGATCATAAGGGTTTTTCTCTTCGTATTGACCACTTGAATCCAGGAGGTGGCCAAACGTGAAAAAATCGCTTTTCGTATCGTTCTCTTCGCACTCTTCCTTTCGGGGCGACCACCCTTTGCACTGCTCGACCAAATCGCAATTGACACAAGAGATGTGGCGTGTACAACCATAGGGGTCATCATCGCCAAACTCCTCTTCGGTTTCAAGTTCAGTATCAGCCTCTTGCGTTGTAGATAACTTATGCAACCAACGGCATAAGTATATAATAGCCAAAACTATACAAAATAGAATCACCAAAAGTTTATTGAATAGAGCCGACAACAAAGCTATAATCGCATTCATAATCCTAAATTTAGTTGTGGCAAAATTAGAGACGCTCCGTGACAACTTCTGTCACAGAGCCTATTTTGGGATCTTTTTGCAAGAAATTTATCCGATAAAGGCGAGCAGTTCGGTGTAGAGTCGCTGGATGGGCAGACCCATCACGTTGTAGAACGACCCCTCGATGCGCTCGATAGCGACATAGCCTATCCACTCCTGAATGCCGTATGCACCCGCCTTGTCGTAGGGGCGATAGTTATCGACGTAGTAGGCAATCTCATCTTCGCCCATTGCGCGGAAATATACCTCGGTCTCCACTGCGAAGGTATGTACCTTTTCGCTCGAGCGCAGGGTTACGCCCGTATATACTTTGTGGCTTCTGCCCGACATTGCACGCAACATCTCGATAGCCTCAGCTCGGTCGGCGGGCTTGCCCAAGACCCTCTCGTCAATAACAACCGTTGTATCGGCTGTGACGAGAATATCACCCTCGCCCAACGGCTCGGGGTAGGCGTTGCTCTTGAGCGTAGAGAGGTATGCTGCAACCTCCCCGGCGGGCAGGGTCACGGGATAGTTCTCGTCGCACTCAAACTTCGGAGCGAGTGTAAATTTCAGACCCGCATCCTCCATAAGTTGGTGGCGGCGAGGCGATGCAGAGGCCAGAATCAGCTCTTTATCAGCAAGTTTCTCGTGCAGCAGCATAGTCTCGTGGTTTTAGCGTATATCGAAATTGAGCAACTCGCGATCCTCGAGCGTTGCGACAAGATTGTCACCAACGACCACGGGACCTACGCCACAAGGCGTTCCCGTGTAGATAAGGTCACCAATCTTGAGGGTCATATATTGCGAAACGTGGCTGATAATCTCATCGACCGAGAAGAGCATCTCGGCAGTGTTGCCCTGCTGGCGCACCTGGCCATTGATCTTCAGGTCAAAGTGGAGGTTGTCAATTGCGCCCACCTCCGCCAGCGACACAAACTCGGGCGAGAGCGCAGCCGAGTGGTCGAAGCACTTCGACATCTCCCACGGCAGACCCTCCTCGATAGCCTTGCGTTGCAGATCGCGAGCCGTGAAGTCGATACCCAGACCCACCTCATCGTAGTAGCGGTGCGCAAAGCGGCGATCGATACACTTGCCCACGCGGTTAATCTTCACCACAAGTTCACATTCGTAATCCACTCGCTCCGAGAAGCTTGGGATATAGAACGGATCGTTGTTGCGCAGCAATGCCGTGTCGGGCTTCAGGAAGAATAACGGCTTCTTCGGCAACGCAGCGCCATCATTCAGTTCGGTTGCGTGGTCGGCATAGTTGCGACCTATACAGATTATCTTCATTTTCTCTTAATTGTTCTAACTATTTCTGCGCCAAATCTCTCACTTGCTCCCTCTTCGCCGATAATCGTGCGCAGCTGATCAAAGTCGGCAAGCATCTTTGCGCGTTTCGAACCTCCCTCGAGTATCGAGCGCAACTCGTGCTCGGCCTCATCCTGATCGACCTTTGCAACCACAATCTCGCGCACAGCCTCACGCCCCAAGTTGATATTCACAAGCGACACAAAGGGAATCTTCAGCACCAGCGGGCGCAACACCTCATAGAGCTTCGGAATGTGATATAACACCATCTCGGGAATACCCATAAGTGCCGTTTCGAGCGTAGCCGTACCCGAGGTAACAACCGCCGCCTCGGCCACATTCAGTGTGTCGTAAGTCTGGTTGCAAACCACCTTTACATCGCTATCTTTCAATATCTTATCGTAAACCTCAGGCTCAATCCACTCGACACCCGTAACCACAAACTGACGGTCGGGGAATCTGCGCGACAGCTCCACCATCTCGGGGAGATTATCCCTGATCTCGCTGCGGCGACTGCCCGCCACAAGAGCCACAATCTTTCGCTCGTCAAGGCCATTACGCTCACGGAACTCCTCACCCGAGGGGAGGGTCGCCTTGCGCTCGGCAATGGCATCCATCAGCGGATTACCACAGAAGGTGATATTCTGCACGCCCTTGTCAGCAAACCACTGCTGCTCAAAGGGGAAGATAATGAGCAACTTATCGACATAGCGACGCAGAGCCTTCACTCTGCGCTCCTTCCACGCCCACGCCTTCGGGGCGATGTAGTAGTGAACGCGCAGACCCTTCTCGTGAGCCCACTTGGCAATCTTCATATTGAATCCGGGATAGTCGACCAGCACCACCACATCGGGCTCGAACTGCTCGATGTCACGCTTGCACTCCTCTATCTGCGAAAAGATAGTACGCAGATTGCGCAGCACCTGCATAAAACCGAAAAACGATGTTTCGTTGTAGTGCTTGGCCAGATTTGCGCGCCCACCGACCTCGGACATCTTGTCACCGCCCCAGAAGCGGAACTGCGCCTCGGGGTCAGCCTTCAAGATGCCTCGCATCAGATTCGAACCGTGAAGATCGCCCGACGGCTCACCGGCGATAATGTAATACTTCATATCAA
>JAGBVQ010000158.1 GCA_017630245.1 Alistipes sp.
CAACTTTATGGCGTATGGCTTCTTGGGGTATTTCCACGTACTATTACCGCGACCTCTGATGCTCGTAGTCACATTCAGATTCTCTTTACCCTTCGTGTCGATAATCCTTATATTACACCCCTCGAGCCACACCTCTTTGCTGGTAATTTCTACCTGATTGGGGGTAGTGATATAGACGCGGGCAAGTTCCGAGGGGAATGTAAGATTTAATCTAAAATCGAAGACATCGCCACTAGCCATAGTAATCACAACGGCTCCCCTCTCGCGGTCCATAACCACCGAAGTTACAATACTTTGAGGATCTTCGCCTGAGATAATATCAATATAGGTTCCATCCGTAAACGAGATACGCCATCCATCTACTGAAGGGTTCTCTAAAGGCTTTACGTTGCTGACAACCTTGCCGGCAGCGATGGCCTGCTGCAACTCCTCAATAAAATCAAGGTTCTGCTCATTTGAGGGAGGGTCCTGGGGGATATCGCGGCTATTGCACGACACCGAAAGGGTTAACACTGCCAAAGTGAAGCTGAATAACCACTTAGAGAATTGCTTTAGAGTCATAATAGGGATGTATTTACTATTTTATTTAAGACGTTTGCGGTACTCAAATATTAAAACCCACACCGCTTAATTGCGCCTACTGCGAGATCTTGACCAGTTGTTGGCGGTAGGCGTTCAGGATGCGCGACTTGGAGATAAAGCCCAGATAGTGGTTCTCCTTATCAACCACAGGCAACATCCAGGTGTTACTCTCATCGAACTTAGGCAGAACGCTCTGCACCTGCTCCTTATCCAGGATACGATCGGCCGGCTGGATCATATAGGCTGTAATGGGAGTACCCCACTTCTCTCGCTTGAACATATCCTCGCGCAGATCATCCAACTGAACAACACCAAGCAGGTGGCCAAAGTTATCAATTACGGGGAAGATATTACGATGAGCCGAGGCGATAATGCTGACAATATCTCCCAGCGTAAAGTTCTCCTTGATGCGGACAAAGTCGGTCTCCATCAGATCGGCCAACTTAAGGAAGACGAGTACCGACTGATCCTTATTGTGCGTGAGCAACAATCCCTGACGGCGCAGCTGCTTGGTATAGATCGAGTCGGGCTCAAAGTAGTGATCTACGGCAAAGGCGATGCAGGCCGAGATCATAAGCGGAATGAAGAGTTCGTATCCGTTCGAGAGCTCGGCGATAAGGAATATCGAGGTGAGCGGAGCCTTCATAACGCCTGCCATAACGCCCGCCATACCAACCAGCGTAAACGAGGCCACCGAGACATCCAATCCGCACACCACATTGCAGAACAGAGCCAGCGACGCTCCCGAAAATGCACCAACAAACAGCGACGGAGCGAAGGTTCCTCCCACACCTCCCGATGCGTTGGTCGTCGCCATTGCGATAACCTTGAAGAACATAATCGCCACAACGTAGAGCAGCACAAACCACCCCACATTGCTATAGTTATAGAAGAGCGAATTTTCAAAAATAGCCTCCGTGCGACCGTGCATCAGCGCAACAAACGCCTCGTAACCCTCACCATAGAGTGGCGGGAAGAGGAAGATCAAAAGACCCAACACTGTACCTCCGACGATCCACTTTTTATAGGGGCGGTCGAGCTTACCTATAAGCTTTCCCACATAGGCATTAGTCTGGGTGAAGTAGTAGGCCATAAGCCCGCAAATCACTCCGAGCAGAATAAAGAGCGGAATTTGGGCCAGCTCAAACGAGTCGGTCGGTGCAAGCGACACGGCAATAATCGGGTCGAAACCTCGCAACATCAATGCAATGGTTGTAGCCGTAATCGAAGAGATAAGCAGCGGCAGAACGGTCGTAGCCGTAATATCGAGCATCAGAATCTCCAGCACGAA
>JAGBVQ010000159.1 GCA_017630245.1 Alistipes sp.
CCAGCATAATCACCAGATATTGCCAGAATTGACGCTGACCCATACGAGCCACCGAGGGAAGACCTCCATCTCGAACGATCTCTGTGCCGAGAATAAGATTAAGCACCGGCCTGCGAAGGTAGGCTGCAGCCAGCGTAGCAATCGTATTCAATCCGACCGTTCCCATCGTCAAATCCATCGTCACACCCATAGCCAAGCCCAAAAGCAACACCACAATCGACGGAGCATTGAGCGGTAACATAACCACAAAGGCCATATATACCATAGGAGCAAAGCAAGACCACAACTCCAAGTGGTTGAAGAAGAATGTCTGCAACAGAGCCGTCACGACAAAGAGTAGTATGTAGTATCCTACACGATGCATATCTATCCTCGCTTAATAAATCTTACTTTTAGCGCTCTGTTCGAGCCTTACAACCTCCTCACGATCGATATACTTAACCAAAACCACGTTATAGAGGTTCGAAAAGTCTGCCGCCAGGCGCACCTTGGCATTGTAGTAGGTCTTCGACTCATCGAGCTCATAGCTCACAACCCTACCGATCAGCATATCCGAGGGGAAATAGTGCGACACTCCGGTGGTTACAACCTCCGCACCTATCTCGATTTTGGCATACTTCGACAGCTCCTTCATCGTAACCTCATAGGTCGAGCCGCCATCCCATTCGATCGATCCGGAGTACCCATCTCCCTTAATTTTACAACCCGTACGGAACGATGTGTTCAAAATAGATATCGCAACCGAGTAGCGTTCCGAGCAGTCGAGGATATAACCCACCGCCTCACCCGAGGGCGAGAGCACCGCCATATCGTTCATCACGCCATCGCGCAGACCCTTATTCAGAGTAATAAAGTTATGAGTTCGATTGATTGTACTCGACACCACCTTCGCAGGCATAAACTCATACTGCAACTCCGAAATATCAAAGTCGGATGCAGCGCTATTCTGACCCTCATAGAAGGCCAGACGTTGCTCCAGAGTTGCCACGCGCTCGGTCAGAGCTTCGTTCTCACGAGCCAACGAGAAGTATCCGTCAATATCGGTTATAGCTCCGGCCAGACCACCCGTCAGGGCATTAGCCCGAGCCAAGATTGTCGCCTGAGTATAGTACGTCGAACGTGCATAGAGCCCGATAGCAATGATCTCAAGCACTATGAACAGCAGCGTCACATAACTGCGACGTATAAACTCTAACAGACGATACATCTCCCGATATTATCCACGCATCAGGAACGAGAATCGGTCGATATTCTTCAACGCGATACCCGTACCGCGAGCGATTGCACGCAACGGATCCTCGGCAATGTGGAACGGAAGGCCTGTCTTCTCCGAAAGACGCTTATCCAGACCCTTAATAAGAGCGCCACCACCTGCCAGATAGACACCATTCTTCACGATATCGGCATAGAGCTCGGGGGGCATCTTCTCGAGTACAGACATAAGCGCTGCATCGAGCTTTACGAGCGACTTCTCAAGCGCATAGGCGATCTCGTTCGACGAGAGCGACACGGTCTGCGGAAGAGCTGTCAGCACGTTAGGACCTGTAACGATATAATCCTCAGGCTCCTCATCGAGCTGCGGAACCGCTGCACCAATCGAGCACTTAATAGCCTCAGCCGTGCGCTCACCGATGCGGATATTGTGCTGCTGGCGAACATAGTTCAGAATATCGGCAGTAAAGACATCACCTGCGACATTGATCGACTCCGAGCATACGATACCGCCCAACGAGATACAAGCGATCTCCGAAGTACCACCACCGATGTCGATAATCATATTACCCTCAGGAGCCTCAACATCCAGACCTGCACCGAGAGCTGCTGCCATAGGCTCGAAAATCATATAGACCTCACGAGCTCCCGCACGATCTGCCGAGTCACGCACGGCACGAATCTCCACATTGGTCGAGCCTGAAGGGATACAGATAACCATACGCAACGAGGGCGAGAAGAGGCTACCCGACATACGCACCTTCTTAATCATTCCGCGCAACATCAACTCCGTAGCATTGAAGTCCGCAATTACGCCATCCTTCAACGGACGAATGGTGCGGATACGCGGATTAGTCTTCTCGTGCATCTGGCGAGCCTGATGGCCAATTGCCACCAATTTCTCCGAGTGCGCATCAATTGCAACGATAGATGGTTCGTCTACAACCACCTTATCATTATGAATAATCAGGGTGTTGGCCGTACCGAGGTCGATACCCAACTCCTGTGTCAATGAAAAAAGTCCCATATTTTTATCTTGTTTTTAACTTTTATTCAATCATCTAACAATCAGCAAATTACGCCAGCAACTCATTTTTTCGCAAACGTAATCGCGCAATCTTTTGCAAAGGTACAAAAAAGATATAAATCTTTTACGCTTTTTTTACGATTTTTTCTTTACTTTTGCGGTCGTAAAATTTATCGCTCTCCGCGCAGGCTCTGCAAGGGCGAAGATAACGATCCCGAAAGGGGTAAAATTGTACAAATTTCAACAAATACTTAATAAACGATTTCTTAACTATGGAATTGATCAAACTCGACATTCGCAAGGCGGGTGTCACTCCCACTGCCGAGCTCTACGCACAGGCAGCTGCTGCTAACAAAATGCTCCACACTGGCGAAGGCGCCGGCAATGACTTCTTGGGCTGGGTAAACCTCCCCTCGTCGATCGACGCTGAGGAGCTCGCTACAATCAAGGCTCAGGCCGACAAACTCCGCGCAAAGGCTGAAGTTGTAATCTGCATCGGTATCGGCGGCTCGTACCTGGGCGCTAAGGCTGTTCTCGACGCGCTGAGCAACTCGTTCGAGTATCTCAAGAAGAAGCACGACAATCCGACCGTAGTATTCGCAGGTCAGAACATCTCGGAGGACTATACCTACGAAATGCTTGAGGCTCTGAAGGATTACTCGATTGCAACAATCGTAATCTCGAAGTCGGGAACCACTACCGAGCCCGCTATCGCCTTCCGCATCATCAAGGAGGAGATCGAGAAGCGCTATGGCAAGGAGGAGGCAAAGGAGCGCATCGTAGCCGTTACCGATAAGGCTCGTGGTGCTCTGAAGACTTTGGCCGACAACGAGGGCTATCCTTCGTATGTTATTCCTGATAACGTAGGTGGTCGTTTCTCGGTGCTCACACCGGTTGGTCTTCTTCCGCTCGCAGTTGGTGGCGTAGATATCGAGGCTTTGGTTGCAGGTGCTACCGAGATGGAGAAGGCTACCGCAGCTGACGTAGCTATCGAGGAGAACCTTGCAGCTCAGTACGCTATCGTTCGCAACGTTCTCTACGGCCAGGGCCGCAAGATCGAGATCCTCGGTTCGTACGAGCCTAAGTTGCAGTATATCAACGAGTGGTGGAAGCAGCTCTACGGCGAGAGCGAGGGTAAGGATGGCAAGGGTATCTTCCCCGCAAGCGTAACCCTCACTGCCGACCTTCACTCAATGGGTCAGTACATTCAGGAGGGCGAGCGCACCCTCTTCGAGACCATTATGTCGGTTGAGAATCCTGCTCACGAGGTTATTATCGAGGCCGACAAGGACAACCTCGATGGCTTGAACTTCTTGGCAGGCAAGCGTATCTCGGAGGTTAACCGTATGGCCGAGCTTGGCGTACAGTTGGCACACGTCGATGGCGATGTTCCCAACATTCGTATCGCTCTGCCCGCAATCGAG
>JAGBVQ010000160.1 GCA_017630245.1 Alistipes sp.
AGCCCAGAAGGTAGCATCCTTAGCCAAGCCCGAGCAGTTCTCGTTACCCAGAGCATAAGTCTGAGCGAGGATGTAGTATGCATAACCATTCTCCGGCTCGATTGCGATAGCCTCCTTAGCAGCTACTGCAGACTCAGCGAAGTTGTGGTCAGCCAACTCTACAACCGAGATACGGATAAAGAGTTTAACCTTCTCTGCGGGATCATTCTCAACCTGGATAGCCTCACGCAAGTAATACTTAGCCTTCTCGAACTCCTTCTTGTTCTGGAATGCCTGAGCAAGGAAGAGAGCTGTCTCAGCCGACGGCTTAACAGTGTAATACTTCTCGGTAACCTGGAAGAAGAAGTCCGACTCGCAGTTTGCACGCGACATCAAAGCCACTGCCTGACCCAGCACTGCTGCATCATCGGGATTCTCAGCCAACTTCTTCGAGAAGAGCTTCTCAAGGTTCTCGCAGTTTGCAGCACCGCTCAAACCGAATGCAGTCTCAAACTGCTCCTTATTCTTCTTATCATCCTCAGTTGCATCAGTAAACATAGGCGAAAGACGCTCATACTCAGCCAAGATCACATCAGCCTCAACCTCCTCGTTTACATAGTCGTCACAGAGGTTCTTGAAGTAGATAGCCATCAACTCCGAGCCAGCCACACCATTCTTTGCAACAGCAGCCTCGATAGCCTCGCTGAAAGCCTTGCGAACGCCGGCGCGATCAGACTGGTTGTAAGTGAGCAGCTCACGAGCCTTACGCTCAAGGATGTAAGCCGAGCCATACTTAGCGTGCGAACCGAAATACTGGTTACGCAGATCGTAAGCCCACATCAGCGAGTCAACGTTAGCCTTCTTCTCTGCCAAAGTCTTCGACTTAGCAATACGCTTCTGGTAGAGCTTGATACCATTTACGAAGATGTTCTGCGAAGCGGTAGGACACTTAGCAACGAGAGTCTTAAAGTAGCCCGAAGCCAAATCGTACTGCTGATTGTCGATCGACTCCTTGAGGAACTGGCTAGTCACGATATTCTCGCGACGCTCATCAGCGGTCTCACCCCACATTGCGTACTGGGGATCACTAAAATCCTGCGCTACGGCAGTCATACTTACAACTGCAAATGCTGCAGCCAATAAAACCTTAATGTTTTTCATTTTATCCTTTATATTTTGAGTTATTCGATTAGTCATACTTGGGTCTTACAAACCAATAGTCCTCGCCAAACATCGACAGGCCGATGGCAAACTTAAAGTAGTCCTGCTTCACAAGGCCGATCGCACCGCCTGCAATCTGCTTATGCGATCCACGTGCGCCATACTCGAAGCCGAGATCCACCGACGAAGCTCCGAGGAATCGCAACGGCAGGCCGAAACCGACTGTCACTGCATACTGATTCAGATGCTCTCCTCCGAAGGTTTGATAATATCCGCCATAACGCGCACCCACTCGGTAGGAGATGCGATTGTAGTAGCGACGTACATCGAAGCGGTTGGGAGTGTACTCCAAACCCACCTTGTAGGTGCTTGTATTGGCATAAGCAACCTCAACACCCTGCTCGATAATATCTGCGATTTTGGCATTCTCGCCCTTCCAATTCTGGTAGACGTAGTCAAAACCAGCCGACCACTTCACATCCTGATAGAAGATTCCGCCGGCAATCTGCATCGGCAGACGAATCTCATCGCGACGAGTTCTATCGAATACGGGAGGCTGCACAGACGATCCATTTACGTAGACATACTCCGTAACCTTCGGTTTCAGGCTGCCGCCCAGGTCGTACGTTGCACCGAGCGTGAGCGAACGCTTATCGTTATCGATAACGCTATACTGCAATCCCGCCTGGAACTTAAAGTTCGAAACGCTGAAGTTCTGATATCCTTTAGTCGACGAGAAGACTCCGCTACCCACGATGTTATTTGAAAGAACTGTTGTATATCGACGATCTATATCGCCCCAATAATACATTCCGGCAACTCCGAGCGAAAATCCCTTAAAGATCTCCCAGCCGACACCGAGCTTAACCTCCGTAATATCGCCCTCGCCCTGGTAGTTATATTTGAGCTGGCCGGCCTCTGCCCAGGCCTCCTCACCCTGCTCGATAGTGGTCATATTGTAACCTACGCTACTGTAGGGGGTAAGGCTCAGACCCATACCGACACCCTTAGCGAGCGGAATCTGGAGCGAAATCTCGTGGAAATTAACCGGAGTCTTCGAGCTCTTCACCATACCCGTCTTATCACCTGACTGCGCATCGTAGCGATTCTGAGAGTTTACGATATGCATACCCTCAACGCCGAAGTTGAAGATTGCGCTCTTGCGAAGAGTTGCGCTATATCCCGCCGGATTGAGCAGGCTGGCCATCGAGGTCGAACGCCAAGCAAGACCTACACCACCCATCGAACGCATCGGAAGTGCACCCTGCGTACTCAGTTCTCCGACTCCATACATCGAATAGGGCGAAAAGGCATTTACAGCACTCGTCTGCGCCGTGGCACTCCACGCCGAGGCGATGCTCAAAACACCAATCAAAACTAATATTTTCGCCAGTCTATTCATCACTGTTTTTTGCTGCATTATACTCTAAAATTCGATTCAATCCGTGAAGGTTCAAATCCCAACTTGCAAATATCGTATTTTTAATTCGATTCACAAAGTATTTTGCGTCGCCACCCGTAAAAATTATGCATAAATTGTCATATTTTTCGCAAAAATCGGAAATATAACCTTCGGTTTCCGATTTTATACCCCTCATAACGCCCTGTTCTATCGCCTCGCGGGTAGTGCGACCGAACTCCAAATCCTCCTCTGTCGGACCACACAACGGGAGAGCCTGGGTATACTCGTGCAGAGCTCTGAATCGAGTCCCCATTCCGAGCGAAATATTACCTCCGCGGAAGGTGCCGTCAGTGACCAAATCGTAAGTTATGGCCGTACCGAAATCGACAATCAACATACTCTTCCCCTCCCCATACAAGCTCTGCGCTCCGACGGCAGCAGCGAGGCGGTCGGCACCGAGGGTTTCGGGCGTTTTGTAACCATTTTTCAACGGAATATCGGTCGTGGATGTAAACTCTACAAAGTAGCTCATCCTCTCGCGCAACATCCCGCACACACACTCATTGCTCTTGCCCGTCGATGCCACAATCGCCTTGTCAATGGACTCAAACTCCTCAAGCAGCGCCGACACCCTCTCCACCGAGAGAGCATCCACGCGTTCCTGAAGAATCACCTTGTTACTATCCATAACGGCGATTTTGGTCGCGGTATTGCCTATATCGATAATTAAATTCATAACTCTTTCAATACTCTCCACGCCTCGGCAACGTCGGCAACCCTGCGCACAGTCATTGCCAGGCGGTCATTGTGTTGTTTCAGAACAAATCGGTCGGGGTGCTGCGTCACATAGCGCAGCATACCCATAAATACCTCGCTCTTATAGTAGGGCGATGACGAATCGCCCACGAAGTGGACTATCATCAGGCCATTCTTCACCTTCACTCTCTCCATGCCCAGGCGCACCGCCTCCCAGCGTAGTCTAACCACATTGAGCAGCTCCTCGGCAGCTCTCGGCAACGTGCCGAATCGGTCTTTGAGTCGAGCGGCAAAACCCTGCAGAGCATCCTCCGTACGCAACGAGTCAAGCTCACGGTATAGACGCAGACGCTCGGCCTGCTGGTGAACATACGACTCGGGGAGTTCAGCTGCCACATCAACCTCAATAGCCGAATCCTCGATAAAGTTCATCTGCTCGACAACCTCCACCTCGCCCGTGCTCATCGCCGACACATCGACTCCCTCCGAGCGCAATTCGGCAATCGCCTCACGCATAATTTTTTGATAGGTTTCAAATCCGATATCGGCAATAAATCCGCTCTGCTCGGCACCGAGCAGGTTACCTGCACCACGGATATCCAGATCCTGCATCGCAATATTGAATCCCGATCCAAGATCCGAGAACTCCTCGATAGCTCTCATTCGACGGCGTGCATCGCTCGAGAGAAGTTCATCGGGCGGAGTGAGCAGATAACAATAGGCCTTCTTATCGCTACGACCCACACGACCCCTCAGCTGATGCAGATCGCTCAAGCCGAAGTTTTGCGCATCGTTGATAATGATGGTATTCACATTCGGGATATCGATTCCGCTCTCGACAATAGTCGTCGCAATCAGCACATCGAAATCTCCGTAGATAAAGTCCATAATCAGCTTCTCGACCTCCGCGGCGGGCATTCTTCCGTGCGCAATGCGAGTGCGTACCGCAGGGCAGAGGGCGTGAATCTTTCGTTGCAGGGCAGGCAGATCATCTACCTTATTATGAATCATATATACCTGACCATTGCGTGCCAACTCAGCCTCGATAGCGTCGCGGATAATCTCCTCGGAGTAGACGTGCGACTCGGTGACAATCGGGCGACGATTGGGTGGCGGTGTCGAGATTACCGACAAATCGCGCGAGCCCATCAGCGAGAACTGCAACGTACGCGGAATGGGCGTAGCAGTGAGGGTCAGCGTATCGACATTCACGCTCATCTGCGTCAGCTTCTCCTTTGCCGCCACGCCGAATTTCTGTTCCTCGTCTATGATAAGCAATCCGAGATCGTGGAACCTAACACTCTTACCCAAGATTTTATGCGTGCCGATCAAAATATCGATCTTACCCGACTCCAGGTCGGCAAGGATTCGACGCGTCTCGGCTGCACCCTTCGTACGATTGAGGTACTCCACCTTCACCGGCAGATCTCGCAGTCGCTCCATAAATGAGCGATAGTGTTGCAGCGCCAAAATCGTTGTCGGCACCAGCACCGCTGTCTGCTTACCATCCACCGCAGCCTTGAATGCAGCACGAATAGCCACCTCGGTCTTTCCGAAACCTACATCTCCACAGACCAGGCGATCCATCGGCTGCGAGGACTCCATATCGCGCTTCACAGCCTCGGCGGCCGCCTGCTGATCGGGGGTATCCTCCCACATAAACGATGCCTCCAGCTCCTGCTGCAGATAGGTATCTGCCGAGAATGCAAAACCCTTGCTCGCCTTACGCTTAGCGTAGAGGGCAATAAGTTCTCGCGAGATATCCTTAACGGCTCGCTTGGTTGCATTCTTGAGTTTCTGCCAAGCGCCTCCGCCAAGCTTATAAATCTTCGGCGGCTCGCCATCGCCACTCTTATATCGCGAGATGCGATGCAGCGAGTGAACATTCACAAAGAGCACATCGTTATCCTTATAGACCAACTTAATAGCCTCGTGCGTCTTACCGTTCTCGTTTATCTTGACCAGACCACCGAAACGACCCACTCCGTGGTCGATATGCACAACGTAGTCACCCACCTGCAGGGCATTCAGCTCCGCTACGGTCATCTGCTCATCTCGCTTAATCTCGCCATTGATACGATAACGCTGGTAGCGTTCGAAAATCTGATGGTCGGTATAGAGGCACAACTTCAAGTTATGATCCACAAAGCCCTCGTGCAGCGTCAGTCGCAGTGCCTTCGGATTGGCATTACCACGACCTATCTGGTGGAAGATATTATCCAGGCGCTCGATCTGCGCACGATTCTCCGAGAGGATATAGCAGTCGTACCCCTGCTCGGAGTGCTCGATAATATCATCTGCCAGAATCTCGAAATTCTTATTAAATGAGGGTTGTGGCGTGGTCTTAAACTCTATAACGGCATCTGC
>JAGBVQ010000161.1 GCA_017630245.1 Alistipes sp.
AGTTGTGTAAATATTTTTCTGCAAAAAAGACTAAAAATCAATAAGAAAGCTTTATCTTTGCGCGCTAACTACTTAATTAAACATTGAAAGAGAAAATGAGAAATTTGTTCAAATTGGCTTTGTGTGGCCTGGTATTCGTACTTGCTGCCTGCACCCCGAATGG
The DNA here is from genome assembly GCA_017630245.1 of Alistipes sp. Classification (GTDB taxonomy): domain Bacteria; phylum Bacteroidota; class Bacteroidia; order Bacteroidales; family Rikenellaceae; genus Alistipes. Next base: position 164 of record JAGBVQ010000161.1, read on the forward strand.
TCCCGTAGATGGTGGAGAGACCCCTACCGGTATCACCTACAAGAGCTGTCCCGATAAGATGGAGATCAAGGGTGAGGCTCAGCAGGTTACTATCACCATTACAGCTGATGCAGCTTGGGAGGCTAAGGTTTCGCAGACCCGTATCGCAACTATCTCGTCAGGAGCAAGCGGCAATGCCGGAACACACGATATCGTGTTGGATTTCGCCGAAAACGAAACCGCTTATTCGCGTAACCTGACCCTTACTGTCAAGGTTGCAGGCGTGGATCAGGCTGTTAAGCTCTGCGTTATTACACAGTTGTCGGTGAATGCAAAGGGTACCGATGCAAACGTAAACCGCAACTTCACTTGGCCGTTGCTCGATAAGTACTATCTCTGGAATAAGGAGTTGCGCGACAAGGGTGCTCCGAAGTGGGATCAGGCTTATGACGACTTCCTCGATAGCGCACTGCAGTCGATCTACCCGACCAACAATATGGACGGCTACTACAACAACAATAAGTGGTACTTCTACTCATACATTCAGCGCACAACCCCCTCTGCTAATAGCGTAACTCGTGCCGAGAAGGCTTTCTATCAGGGTTATGGCGTTTCGGCATACGCTCTTCAGTTCGAGGCGGGCTCGATCCATCTCGCTGTTGAGTATGTCTACCCCGACTCTCCCGCAGCGAAGGCAGGTTTGAAGCGTGGTGATTTCATTGCTAAAATCGATGGCGTAGCCCTCAATGAGAACAACTGGGCAAATTATCTCATCAACACCTTCCTCTATGAGGTGCCTGTAGGAACTGTCTGCAATCTGGAGGTTCAGGAGTTCAACTGGCTGACATTCAATCTGAACGCTCCGCGCCAGGTGACAATGACCGCTGCTTCGTACTGCGAGAACCCCGTAATCTACTACGACCTGTTCTCTTACAAATCTACAATAGACGAGAGCAAGAAGGTGAATATCGCCTATATGGTATACAACTCATTCGACTCAGCCTTTAATGATGAGATCAAGAAGACATTCGACTTCTTCTCAACAACAGCTACCGAGATCGGCACTCCCATTGATTACATAATCCTCGACCTGCGCTATAATGGCGGTGGTAGTGTGGCTACGTGCTGCTACCTCTCGAGTATTCTCGCCGGTACAAACGCCCTTAGTGGCAGTCAGCCCAAGGTATTTATGTACTCGCGTTACAACGACGAGCGTATGGCAGAGCAGGGCCGCGATAAGAGCGACTATACAACCTACAAGAAGGATCTCTTCGATAAGGATGCCGCTACAACTTACAACTTACCCTTCAAGGAGGTTTATGTAATCACAACTTTCGACACTGCTTCATCGAGTGAGTTGGTTATCAATGCACTGCGCGGTATCGGTATGAAGGTTACGCTGGTTGGTCAAACCTCTAATGGTAAGAACGTAGGTATGGAGGTTCTGAACACTCAATCATCGGGTGCAATCGATGGTAACCACTACACCTTCGCTCCTATCACCTTCCAGTCATACAACTGCAACGGAGAGTCTAACTACAATGATGGCTTTACACCCGATATTCTATGTAAAAAAGAGGATTGGGATGGTATGCCTCCCGTGGATTGGGGTACATTCACCGTTGATGTGAAGGGTGATCGTCCGGGTGAAACTCAAGCTATCTTGGCCGACTTCTTCGCTGTTGCAATGAACGATATTCTTATGAAGGAGTTCTCGGCTCAATCGGGCGTTAAACGTCTTTCGATGCCTTCGACCGGCTCGATGCCTGTGAAGTTTACTCGCTTGGCTACTCCCGAGTACAAGAAGGATATCTTCCGCAACAATATGTGGGTATTGGCAGAGGAGGAGTAACTCGGTCTGTATTAAATAGGTAAAAAGAGGAGTGGTATTTTGCCATTCCTCTTTTTCTTTGTATCTTTGCAACGTATGAATCTATCACAAGAGAGTTTGAAAGCGGCAAGAGAGCTGCTGTGTGGCGCTCCTCTCCGCGTTGTTGTGGTATCGCACACCAACCCCGATGGCGATGCCATAGGATCGTCACTCGCACTGCGTGAGGCGCTGACGGCGCACGGTCACAGTGTAACCTGCATCGTTCCCAATAGATATCCCTACTATCTGGACTGGATTCCCAACATCCAGCACCTGCTGATATTCAAAAGCGACCACGACAAGGCTGTCGAGGCTGTAAATAATGCGGAGGTCATAATCTGCGCCGATATGAGCAATCTCTCGCGCCTTGACGAGCTGGGAGATGTGATTGCTGCCAACGCGACCGCCAAACGTGTGCTGGTGGATCACCACCTCTCGCCCGATCCCTCGTTCGATGTGATGTTCTCGCATCCCGAGTCGTCAAGTACGGCATTCCTGGCCTATAGTATAATCGCTGAACTCTTTGGCAAAGAGGCTGTAACGGCAACAGTAGCAGAGCAACTCTATGTCGGAATGATGACCGATACGGGCAACTTCTCGTTCTCGTTCCTCACGCCCGAACTATTCCGTGCTGTGGCAGACCTCTCGGCAACGGGCATTAACATCCCGCAGATCTACAATAACGTCTACAACTCCTTCACCGAGAGCCGCGCACGCCTGTTTGGCTATGTCATCAACCGCAAGATGAAGACCCTGCACAAGGGTACGGTAGCCTATATGTCGCTCACCGAGGAGGAGATGCGTCGCTTCTGGTTCCAGCAGGGCGACTCGGAGGGTTTTGTGAACTATCCGCTCACTATCAAGAAGATGAAGATGTCGGCCATCTTTATCGAGCACCACGACTTTATCCGCGTATCACTGCGCTCGAGAGGAAATGTCGATGTAGATGAGTTTGCACGCCGCTACTTTAACGGAGGAGGACACAAGAATGCTGCCGGCGGTAAGTCGTTCGTCACGATGGAGGAGACCATCGCCCACTACATCGCCTCGGTAAAAGAGTTCGTTGAGGAGGGTTCTCTGTCCAAAAAGGATTAAAATGTAGGCAGATACGCGCTTTTTCGTACATTTGCCGACTCGAATATAATTGAAACAAGAGAGATGATTAAAATCTATATGCGCCTGCTTGGTTTTGCCAAGCCCATCGGTCGATATGCAGTGCCCTACTTCTTCTATGCAGCCCTGCACGCGATCTTCAACACCTTCAACTACGCGATGATTATCCCCATCCTGAACGCAATGTTCTCTGAGGGGTTTGTCTTTAAGCCTGTCTACACAATGCCGGCCATCGGCTTCAATGAGGCGGCGCTCAATGAGTTGTTGGCCTATGGCTACACGATGCTCTTCGGCGAGGAGTTCAAGATGACCTACATCCTGGCGCTGTTGGCTGCGGTGTTGATTGTGATGAACTTGCTGAGCAATCTGTTCCGCTACTTGAGTGGCTACACCGTCGAGTCGATGCGTGCCAACACCATTCAGCAGATGCGTAACCAGATGTTCGACAATATTATAGGTATGAACGTCGGCTACTTCAGCGACCAGCGCAAGGGTGACATCATCTCGCGCATCACGTCGGATGTGTCGGTTGTGCAGTTCTGCATCACCAACACTCTGCAAGTAGCCTTCCGTGAGCCATTCCTCATCATTGGTTACTTGGTGCTGATGCTCAACATCTCGTGGGAGCTGGCCCTCTTCTCGGTGTTGTTCCTGCCTGTGGTGGGTCTTATTATCGGCAGCATTGTCAAGAAGTTGCGCCATCCGGCAAGCCGCACCCAGAAGAAGATGGGCGAGCTGGTGAGCGTTCTCGACGAGTCGCTATCGGGTGTGAAAATCATCAAGACCTATACGGCTACCGAGTATATTAAGGAAAAGTTCCACGCCCTGAGCGCCGAAATCAAGGAGCTTTCGCTCTGGATGGCTCGCCGCCAGCAGTTGGCCTCGCCTATGAGCGAGTACCTCGGCATCACGGCCGTAGCGGTGATTCTCGTATTCGGAGGCTCGCTGGTAATGAAGGGTTCGATGAGTGCTGCAGGATTTATCGCCTTCATCGCAGCCTTCTCGCAGATTACCCGCCCCGTGCGTGCCTTTATCGACCAATTCGCCAACATCAACCAGGGTGTTGCTGCCGGTGAGCGCATCTTCGCCATTATCGACGCCAAGCCCGAGATTACCGATAAGGCTGACGCTGTAGAGTTTGAGGGTCTGAAGGATAAGGTCGAGTTCCGCAACGTACACTTCTCGTATGACGGCTCGAGAGAGGTTATTGGTGGCATTTCGTTCGAGATACGCAAGGGCGAGACCGTTGCGTTGGTAGGTCCTTCGGGTGGTGGCAAATCAACCCTGAGTGAGCTCGTACCGCGATTCTACGACACCTCATCGGGCGACATCCTTATCGACGGCCGCAGTATCCGTGACTACAAGCAGGAGAGTCTGCGTGGCGCTATGAGCGTCGTGGCTCAGGAGACAATCCTCTTCAACGACACCATCGAGAGCAACATCGCTCTGGGTCGTGCCGGTGCCTCGCACGAGGAGATTGTCGAGGCTGCAAAGATCGCCAACGCCCACAACTTCATTATGGATAGTCCCGAGGGTTACCAGACCAATATCGGCGACCGCGGAGCGAAGCTCTCGGGAGGTCAGCGCCAGCGCCTGAGTATTGCCCGCGCAATCCTCAAGAACCCCGAGTTGCTGATTCTCGACGAGGCAACCTCAGCACTCGATACCGAGAGCGAAAAGCTGGTGCAGGAGGCCCTGACTTCGCTCTTGAAGGGTCGCACCTCGGTAGTTATCGCCCACCGCTTGAGCACTATCCACAATGCCGATAAGATTATCGTTATCGATGGTGGTCGCATCGCCGAGCAGGGCACTCACGCCGAGCTTCTCGCCAAGAATGGCATCTATGCCAAACTTATCGAGATGCAGAGCCTCGCATAGGGAGAGGAGCGGTATTTTACTCCGGCCAACCTACACCCCTTTTGACAATCTCAAACACATCTCCCGGCGAGCTGTCTAATAGCTTGCCGAGGTGAACTATTTGGCAAAATTTTGACCTTTTGCCTGAAATTGTTATCTTTATATAGCAAAACAAATCATTTCAATAAACAATAGTGGTATGGTGGAGCAATATGTAGAGAAGCCACAGGTATGTCCTAAATGTGGCGGCAAGGTCGTGGAGATTATTTACGGAGAGCCGACCGAGGAGCTCTTTTATGCAGCAGAGAGGGGAGAGGTAATGCTTGGCGATTGCTGCATACAGGTTGATAAAGAAGGGAATATAATATCTCCTAATTGGGGATGCATAGATTGCCAAGAGACCTTTTAATTGAGTATCTCACAAAAAAAGGCCTGTCCGAACTCGCAAGTTCGACAGGCCTTTTTTGATAGGTTTCTAACCCTCGGATTAGTAACCCAGAGTCTTAGACGATGCGTAAGAGATCTTGAGGGCATTCGCACGACGCAACTCCTGTTTAACGTCGGTGATGATACCCATCTTCGTCTTGCCGTCAGCCTTAAGACAGATAGTCATAAGCGCACGGTCAACCTCGCTGAGCTGGTCGCGCTCGCCGGCTACGAAGTCCAAGATATCCTTCGTTGTCTTATACGAATCGTTCAACTGAATACGCGGTGCAGTACCAAACTTCTCCTGCATAGCGAGCACCGGCTGACCGATGTGGATGTAACTTACCAGTGATTTCTTCTCCAGTTTCTGCACCTCAGTAGCCTCGGGCACCTTGTAGTGAACGAGCAACTCCTGGTCACGCATCGAAGTCGAGAGCATAAAGAAGAAGAGGATGATGTATACTACGTCAGGGAGCGATGTCGTCGACATTGCAGGGACCTCGCGGTCGCCCTTTTTCTTCATTACTGCCATATTACTTCTTTGCCATATTACGAGGCTCAGCCTCCGAAATCTTCAGAGGAATAGCCTTGGTGATTACTGAACTCTGATCCTTTTCAAGATCGGCGAACTTCTTGCCGAACTTCATCTTCGCAACCTCATCACGAACCTCATTGAAGGCGCGGGTAAGCTCATTCTGAACTCGGATGTAGACCTCATAATCCGTCTCACGGGTGTTCTGGAGCGAGATCACACCCTGGCTAATCGGGTATGCCCACTTCGAACCATCCGGCATCTCGATCTCCTTAACCTCCTTCTCGGGAAGGTTCGGATCGTCATACGGATTGAGGATAAACTCCTTCGCTTTATCCTTCAACTGGCGGAGATCCATCATCTTGTTGCCCACCATGATCTGACCGCTGCTGTTCACGAACACCAACAGAAGGTTACGCTCTTTAACCTTGATCTCCTCCTGTTTCACGTTCGGATCCGGCATCGGCGGCAACACGCGCACCAGTCCTGTATCTACGTCCATTGTCGAAACGACAAGGAAGAAGATAAGCACCGTGAAGGCGATATCCGCTTGTGACGAAGCATTAATTTCCGGTATATTCTTTTTACTTGCCATAATGGTTATTATACCTTATTATTTAAATAAGTTACGAACCTCAGCAACGATAGTTGCAAGAATCGAAGCAGCTGCTACTGCATAAGTAACGAGCAGACCTACCTCCGAGATTGCCAACTCGAACGGATCATCAAAGAAACCGCCCTCGGCAGTCGGGATGGGCTGGCTACCATTGCTTACTGCAATACCCACAGCACCGCCAACGATTGCAAGAACGATCAAAACTGCCAAACCGGTCTTCTTAAGACCTGCAGGCGTCTGAATCATATTTGCAACTGCACCGCAGAGGATACATACCACTGCTCCTACGAGCAGCGAGTAGAACCACATAAGGTTCCAGCTGATGGCAACATCTGCTCCGCCAGAAACCACAGCCCACGCAACAAAGCCAGCTGTAATTGCGAACAGAAGTCCCAATACAATATTTAAAGCCTTTTTCATAATTTTTGTTTCTGAGTAGGTGTTGTTACGGTCCGTGATTATTTCTTGTTAA
>JAGBVQ010000162.1 GCA_017630245.1 Alistipes sp.
GAGCGAAGTGCGGGTCGTACATATAAGTTTCGTGGTGAGGAGCTGACCGTCTAGTTGTTGCAACATAACGATGACTTTAAGGGCATTGACGTAGCTCTGGTTTCGGCAGGTGGCGGTACATCGAAGGAGTTTGCTGCAACGATTACCAAGCACGGTACGCTGATGATTGACAACTCGAGCGCATTCCGTATGGATGAGGATGTGCCCTTGGTTGTGCCTGAAGTTAATCCCGAGGATGCACTGAATGCTCCGCGCAGAATTATTGCAAACCCCAACTGTACTACAATTCAGATGGTTGTAGCGCTCAACGCAATCGAGAAACTCTCGCACATCAAGCGAGTTCACGTAGCTACTTATCAGTCGGCAAGTGGTGCCGGCGCAGCAGCTATGGCTGAGCTTGAGAAACAGTATGCCGAGCTTGGCGCAGGCCAGGAGGCCACCGTTGAGAAGTTTGCTTACCAGCTGGCTTACAACGTAATACCTCATATCGACGTCTTCGCGGATGATGACTACACGAAGGAGGAGCTGAAGATGTATAACGAGACTCGCAAGATTATGCACTCGGATATCGAGGTGTCGGCTACCTGCGTGCGTGTACCCGTTATGCGTGCGCACTCGGAGAGCGTGTGGGTAGAGACTGCGGAGGCAGTGTCGGTTGAGGCTGCTCGCAAGGCATTTGCCGAGGGCGAGGGTCTGGTGCTGATGGACGAGCCGCAGTCGAAGCTCTATCCTATGCCTCTGTTCATTGCCGGCAAGGAGCCTGTCTACGTTGGACGTGTGCGTAAGGATCTGACCAACCCTAACGGATTGGCTTTCTGGTGTGTTAGCGACCAGATCAAGAAGGGTGCAGCGCTCAACGCAGTGCAGATTGTTGAGTGGTTGGTTGCAAAGGGCGTTTTGCAGTAGTCCGCAGGGCCTATTTGTCCGCTTTTGAGGGTAAATAGACCAATTTGAGAGGCTTGAGGCAATTTTATTTTGTAAAATTCGTTAATTCATTATAACTTTGCACGATTTAGCACGTGTATGCGCGTGAAACAATATTAGGATTTTTATGACAAAAGTTTTTGGAAGAGTGCTTATGTTGGTGGTGTGTGCGATATTTATTATCGGCACCGCTTCTGCTGCGTCTACCCAAAAAGAGAAGAACGAGAAGGAGAAGAGTCGCAAGAGATTGACCGCTCGTGAGCGTATCGAGCAGGGTAAACCTGTCAGCATTACTCGAATTATCAAGAGTGGTGATGCGCGCCTGATGTTTGATGAGGCATACAAGTACTACACCAAGGAGAAGAAGAACTCTTGGACCAAAGCTTATCAGCTCTTCGATGCTGTGCAGCACTACTATACGGGTACTCGTACCGAGGATTCGGTGATGTTCTTCCGTGCTCGCTGTAAGTTCAAGGAGCGTGATTATGAGGCGGCTACGACGTTGCTCGACGAGTATCGTCACAAGTATGGCGGCGGTACCAGCCCCTTTATCGAGGATGCCGAAGGTATGTACGCGCTCTGCTACTACTATATGTCGCCCGAGCCGCGCCACGATCAGACCATAACTGCGCAGGCGATCATCACAATCACCGAGTTTATGTCGCGCTATCCGCAGTCAACTCGTCTGGATGATTTTCGCAACATCATCACCGAACTCACGCAGCGTCTGCACGATAAGGCATTTATCAACGCCTATACCTATTATAAAATAGGTCGCCATAAGTCGGCAATCGTAGCTTTCCGCAATGCGCTGAAGAAGTACCCCGACTCATCGCATCGCGAGGAGTTGATGTACTACATCGTAAAGTCGGGTTATGAGTTGGCTCGTGACTCCATTGAGGAGAAGCAGACCGACCGATATATGACAATGCTCGACTCGTACTACTCGTTTATTGCCGAGTTCCCCGAGTCGAAGCACGTGAAGGAGCTCAACCGCCTCTCGAAGGCAGCTAAGGATTATTTGGAGAAAAACAACAAAGAAAATCTATAAAGATGGAGATCAAAAAGAACATTCCCAACAACACTGTAACCCGCAAGATCGTTGATCTTGACAAGGATACGGGTAACATCTACGAGAGCATCAACATCATTGCTCGTCGTGCGAATCAGATCGCTTCGGAGCTCAAGACTGAGCTTAACCGTAAACTCTCGGACTTCTCGTCGCCGACCGACACTATGGAGGAGACCTTCGAGAATCGTGAGCAGATTGAGATTTCGCGCTACTATGAGCGCCTTCCCAAACCGGTAATTATCGCTACCGAGGAGTTCCTCGATGACGAGATTTACTACAAGAAGAAGGAGGAGTAGTTTTGTCGCTGGCAGGAAAACATATCCTGTTGGGAGTAACGGGCAGCATAGCGGCTTATAAGGCTGCTGTGCTTTGTCGTTTACTTAAGGTTGCAGGCGCCGAGGTGAAGGTTATAATGACGCCTCTGGCTAAGGAGTTTATCACTCCGCTCACGATGGCGACCTTGTCGAAGAATCCTATCGCTGTGGAGTTTTATAACCCCGAGAATGGCGATTGGAACTCCCATATCTCGCTGGGCGAATGGGCTGATTGTCTGCTTATTGCCCCCGCTACGGCGAATACTATGGCGAAGATGGCGGCCGGTATTGCCGACAATCTTCTGCTGACAACCTACCTCTCGGCTCGCCATCTGGTAATGGTGGCTCCGGCTATGGATTGCGATATGTTTGCCCACCCGGCAACGCAGCACAATATGGAGGTGCTGAAAGAGCGAGGTGTGCAGATTGTCGAGTCGGGTGAGGGAGAGCTTGCCAGCGGCCTGGTGGGTAAGGGCC
>JAGBVQ010000163.1 GCA_017630245.1 Alistipes sp.
AAGATGGAAATCTTTATACGCACCGCTGCGGTTTCGCTCTACGGGGTAGTATTGGTCGATGATATTCATATACTCATCGTAAACATTCTCCTTCTTGTCGTGGTTGCGGTATTTATAGTCGTTTGGCGATGACGAGAAGACCGCACGAGTAGAGGTCTGCCAATGGTCGTTGCCATAGGTTAAACGGAGGAACTCGTCGAAGGTTTTGAATGAGCCTATGCCTTGAATATACTGCAAACCAAAGCCTTTAGACTCAGCAGGCTTGGTCGAGAGTTTCACCGAGCCACCCAAACCTCCGCCCGTTTCATTTACCGACGAGGTGCCGTGCAGTAGCGAGGCATCGTCGATAAAGTAGGCGGGAATCATCGAAAAGTCGGTCATTCCGAGCATCGGGCTGTTAATCTTCATACCATTCCACGACACCTGTGTATGTGATGGTGAAGTGCCACGAAATGCTACTGTCGAGAGCGTTGCACGCCCATAGTTCTTGACGAAAATCGAGGAGTTGAAGGTGAGCACATCGGCCATCGAGAGGGCAATGTTCTCTTTGAGAGCCACGGAGTCAAATTTTGTAACCTGAGCACCAATCTCCTTCATCGGGCGATTGCCATACACAGCCACCTCCTTGATATGTATTCCTCGTTTGGTCCAATCCTTCGTGTTCGCCTCTTGGGCTGTTGCAACGAAAGACACCATCGCTGCACAAAGTATAAAAAGCACTCTTCTCATATCACAACACACTTATTTCCAACAAAAAGCTCCCGGGATAATGCCAACATAGAAGCTATCGAGCAACTCGCAATCTTTTGAGTAGCGATATACCAGTCCCTGCTGCACATAGTCGATGGCATCGGCAATGTAGACATCACCCGTATGCGGGCAGATGGTCAGACCATAATATAAGGTGCCGTCGTAGGGCAAAAAGATCTCGGGTTGTGCATTTTCTTTGGTCAAATCCAACATCCATACATCATCGTTGAGCCAATAGAGTTTGTCCTTCGTACCATTAAGTTGCACCTCCGAGGGCCAATCGCCAAAATTGAATCTAAACTGCTTTTCGATGGTGAAGGTTTCGGCATCAATGCGATAGAGCGAAGGGGCTTCGTGTCCGTAGGGTGATCCCTCGTAGCCACCATCGGTTACGGTCCATAGTTTGTTGTTGCAGTCCATAACAAGCGAAGTGGGTTGAATGCCTACAACAAGTTCGTCAACAACTTTATCGGTCTCGGTATCTATTTTTATAATGCGATTTTGGTACGACCAACAGTTTACATATACATATTTGCCATACTGCACCATCTGCTCCGTCGAGCCCGACTCCATTGTCATATTCGGCACCTCGATATAGCCCGTAATCTGGTAGCGCTTGGGATTTACGATAAAGATGCGGTTGTCCCAAATCTGCGTGATGTAGGCCTTTTCGTCAGAGATGAAGTGGATATATCGGGGCGAGGTAAGTCCCGTGATGCGCCCTCTCTCCTTGAAGGTGTTGATGTCGATCGCGAAGACAACGTGCGAGTTATTGACCACAACCCAGCCCACTCCGTCACGGATAACCATCGACTGCGCTACATCGCCCAACTTCATACCATTGGCACGGGCAAAGACCTCGTTTTCGACCTTTCGAGTCTCGGGGTTATAGTACGAGAGAGTGGCATTGCCATACTGGAAATTGCCCTCATTAAGACAAAAAAGCCCTCGGCTTCGCTCGTTGAACTCCTCGGTGTAGAGATAGTCCCACTCCATACAGCCGCTCAAGGCGACCGCAAGTAGCAGCGTAAGCGCAAACCTTATATTTCGTGTAACTGCTCTCATTAGATGAAAATTTCGCTTGCGAAATTACACATAATTATTCAAAGTGTAGGTCTATGAAGCCAAAAACCTCTGTCGAAACCTCGCCAAGCCATCCGCTTTTGGCATTTACGCCACACTGCACCTTCACAAAGTCGATATATTTCAACTCTACGGGCTTGCCATTGGCATCTATCGCATCCGAGATTTTGAAGTGGTTGGCATTGGCTCCAGCTCCGGCATTATCCTCGTCGGTCAAGCGGTCGATAGGGCTAAAGTTGTCGGCATAGCCCCAATCGTACTCCACATTCACCCAATAAGAGCCATTGCCCGAAGCATCGTAGTTCTTCGCCTGAAGGCAAGTGCCCGTCAAAGTATAACTATCCGCCTCAATCCACAATGGATAGTAGTACTCCTGTCGGTGGAACTGTAGGAGATAGTCTATCTCTCCACTATTACCCTGATTATCCGTCCACTTTACGGGCTGCTTTGGCTCGCTTGGACGATAGTAGGTTACGGCATAATTTTGAATTGTTTCGGGCTTGCCTGTCTCCGAGCCTGCCAATTCATACCAAGTATCATCGGGCAGGCCATTGCCATTCTCGTCTTGCATAACCCATACAATACCCGGCTCGGATGAACCACTAAACGAGTTGCCAAGGATTCCAATATCATAGCCGCCCGAGTTGTCGATACTATGGTCAAAGCCTACTACAATATAGCCGCCAAAACCACCCAACGACACCCAATTAGGATAGGGATTACCGTTGTTATCAACCTCCGACATACGCTTCTCGGCGTATGCGATTGCTGCTTCTGGTGTTGTCTGCGTACCATCAAAGCCACCTGTTTTTAGTTCGTTGATAAACTGCCCGGGGGCGGGAGTGTATTCGTACACCTTGTTCCAATCGGGCTTCGATGTGGCGGTCTTGGCGCGATAGAAGTCGCCCTTGTCCAACTCTTTCACAATCTCTTCGTCTATATTGCAAGACGAAGAGATCGCTACCAGAACCACAATACAAAAATCTATAAAGACTCTTTTCATATATTACTTCTCAAAACGGACTGCTATGTCGTCGTATGCAAAATATCCGGGAATTGTAAATCCGTAACGGCCACCCATCTCTTCGGAGTAGAGGAAGTTGAAGCGCACCTTTTTGACAGCCCCAAGAGCCGAAAGATCCCACTTCTGCCAATCGGTCACCACATTTTCGCCCTGCACCAAGTAGAACTCGACCTCGCTGATAGGCTCGGCATACGCATCGGCCGCTACATCATCAAAGCCTTGTGCTACAATCTTCAACCAAGCGCTCTCGGTCAGACCTTCCCAATTGCCGCCAAAGCTATTGCCCTCCTCGCTCTTTACGCCATTGTAGAGCTGATTAAGGGTGTAGTTCGTGTTTGTTACCCACATATGGTCGATAACACGAGCCTCATCATCGGCAAATGAAATCTCTGGAAGATTCTCGATAAACGACATTGCATCTTTGTAGCCATAATGTACTACAAAGTTGTCGCCCGAGTGCGGTGCTACGGGTGCCATCATCTGAATATTGAACCATCCGAGGAATGAGTCTGCACCCGGCTTACCAGCCCACTGATCCACATAATCTTGGCCGTAATACTTTGCAATGTGTACATTTCTATCCTCATCAGCGTAACCTGCACCCCAATAGTTAGAGATGGCGTGGCCACCGCCCCAGAAGCAGTAAGCATAGTTGTCGGGGAAGGTGTGCATAAGCTCGGTATTACCCTCGTCCCACCAGGTATACATAGCATCCGTTTGGTTATTACCGTATGTCAATGGGCCCATATACTGTGGCGAGTCGATCAGATCGCTCCACTTTCTTATCTCCACTCCGGCATAATCCAACCAATATGGCTCAAAACGAGCATCCTTGTCCTCGAATGTCAAGATACGCAACTCGTATGGCAGTTCAGGCTCGGGCTGAACAAGGTTTGCTGCTGCAATTGCAGTTGCGATGCGGCGCACTTTGCCGACCTCAAAATCTTTTGACGGAGTCTTAATCTCGGTAAAGGTTGCTCCATTGGCAAACGTGTAGGTGATGGTAAGGCTCTTGCCTCCAACTGCGGCAGGGAGTGTTACCATAGCTGCAAAAACTCCATCATTTGCCGACTGCAGCTGCACGCCCTCGCCAAAGTTAAGGATGATCTGATTAGTGCCCTCGCTTACGGTCGAACTCCAAGCGTCGTTGGCGTAATCAAATACGCATTTTCCTGCAAGGTAGAGCCCCTCCTCGGCAGTGGCCGTTATGGAGGTTAGTTTTTCGGTGATGTCGGCACTTGTGGTGTCAAACCAGATATATGAGGTTTTATGCTCGAGATAGAAGGTTTTGAACTCATCGGCAATGGCATAGCCGAAATCTCCGTCATTACCCAAATTGCCATCGGCACTCTGCTCTGCCAAGACCATTGCATTCTTGTGGCTGCCTGTCATATTATAAAAGATATGGTAGTCGCCTGCGGTCGAGGGCTCATTGTCCCACTTAAACTGCGCCGCCTTGCCCCCTTGCGCAATAGCTTTACTCTGGAACGACCCCAACCAAATATAATCGCCTGCACTCCAACTGAAAGGGATGGTGCTTGCCGAGGGAGTGTCGAACGCAGTACGCATCTCGATAGAGTTGTAACCCGTGAGCGTCAAACTGTTTTTAGGAACAAGGCCTTCATCTGTACTACACGACACCACCAGTGTCAATGTAGCGATAGCTGCAAATAACTTTTTCATTTTATCGAAATATTAAGTTACATATCTTCCCACTCTGCGGGTTTTTGTTGTGACTGTGCAAATCCGGACTCTACGGCGACCTCCAGAATCTCTGTGGTCGGCTTTTGGTAATAGGCTCTCTTCATAGTTTTATAAATATCGAGTTAAACAAAAAAAAAGTTACCGTACTCCTTGCTGACCCTCGGAATACGGTAACTTATGTTTGTCTCAAAATACTTTTTGCAGAGTTGCATTATCTTCGGACGAACCGACACAAAAAGAGCTATGCCGCCCTTTTTACCCTTGCATTGGAGAGATTTAGCCCGACTGTAAGTATGCTCTATAGCACGCTAAATAGTAAACGGACTCACCTAAATAGCCCCCCCCCTGAAAAACCTGTCTGTTATGGTTATAAAAGTATTTCGATTCAAACCCATAATCCTGCAGGTTAAAATCATAATTACACAGGCAGGTCTTCTGACTTCTCCTCTTATCGTGCCTTCCCGGTTTCCCAGTGGCAAAGAATACGATAAGCAAAAC
>JAGBVQ010000017.1 GCA_017630245.1 Alistipes sp.
AGGCGCAGATCGAGCGCCTGGATAATATATTCCACCAGATGGGCCGTCGCAACATATCCTTCGAGGCCATTCCGCTCACGCTTCACGAGGGTTTTGTCGATAATGGTTTGAAGGTGTGCCTCTATACCGACCATCAGATTTTCGACCGCTACCGGCGCTATCGCATCAATGGCGAGATTAAGCGTGATGAGCAGATGACCGTGGCGGAGCTAAACGCTCTGAAGATGGGCGATTATGTGGTGCATATCGACCACGGAGTAGGCCGCTTTGGTGGATTGGTGAAGATTAACGAGAATGGCAAGCTTCACGAGGCAATCAAGCTGGTGTATAAGGATAACGATGTGTTGTTCGTAAATGTACACTCGTTGCACCGCATCTCGCGCTACAAAAGTGGCGAGGGTGAGCCTCCGAAGATATATAAGTTGGGTAATGGTGCTTGGCAGAAGCTCAAGACCGCAACGAAGAAGGCCGTTAAGGATATTTCGCGCGAGCTTATTGCTCTCTATGCCAAGCGTAAGGCGAGCAAGGGCTTCGCATTTTCGGCCGACAGCTATCTGCAGAATGAGATGGAGGCCTCGTTCAAGTGGGAGGAGACCCCCGATCAACAGGCGGCTATCGAGGCCGTGAAGCGCGATATGGAGTCTACGGAGCCTATGGATCGTCTGGTGTGCGGTGATGTGGGCTTTGGTAAGACCGAGGTGGCTATACGTGCCGCATTCAAGGCGGCCGTCGATGGCAAGCAGGTGGCAGTGCTGGTGCCTACTACTATTCTCGCTTTGCAGCACTATCGCTCGTTTATGGAGCGTCTGCGAGATTTCCCCGTTCGAATAGAGTATCTCAACCGCTCGAAGACCGCCAAGCAGACTCGCGAGATTGCGGCCGATTTGGAGGCGGGCAAGATTGATATTCTCATCGGAACACACAAAATATTAGGCAAGCAGATTAAGTTCAAGGATTTAGGCTTGCTCATTATTGACGAGGAGCAGAAGTTTGGCGTTGCGGCCAAGGAGAAGCTCACGCAGATGAGTGTGAATGTCGATACACTCACACTCACGGCTACGCCCATCCCGCGCACGTTGCAGTTCTCGCTTATGGGCTCACGCGACTTGTCGGTTATCTCAACAGCGCCGCCCAACCGTCAGCCTATTCTCACCGAGTCGCACATCTTCTCGGAGGATATCATCCGCGATGCCATCGAGGAGGAGCTCTCGCGTGGTGGTCAGGTCTACTTCGTGAATAACCGCGTGGAGGATTTGACTACTTTGCAGGGTATGATTACCCGCATCTGCCCCAAGGCACGTGTGGCCATAGGTCACGGCAAGATGCCCTCGGAGCAGTTGGAGCGTCTGATTATGGACTTTATATATGGCGAGTTCGATGTGCTGGTAGCAACAACCATCGTAGAAAGCGGAATAGATATTCCAAATGCTAATACCATAATTATTAATAATGCCCACTACTACGGTCTGAGCGACTTGCATCAGTTGCGTGGTCGCGTGGGAAGAAGTAACCGCAAGGCCTATTGCTACCTGATAACTCCGCCTGAGGAGTTGCTCACCGACGATGCACGACGTCGCCTAAGAGCCATCGAGGAGTTCTCGGATTTGTGCTCGTGTTTCAATATCGCTATGCAGGATTGGATCTTAGCGGTGCAGGTAACCTGTTGGGTGCCGAGCAGAGCGGATTTATTGCCGACATCGGTTTTGAAACCTATCAAAAGATTATGCGCCAGGCTATTGCCGAGTTGCGTGCCGAGGGTCTCGATGTTGAGGGTCTAAGCGAAGAGGAAGCACAGACGGTGAAGACCGAGGCCTATATCGATGACTCTGTAATTGAAATCGATATGCTGGCCGAGTTGCCCGACTCGTATGTGCGTCAGCCGGCTGAGAAGTTGCGCCTGTATCGTGAGTTGGACTCTTTCCGCAAGGAGGAGGAACTGGTCGCGTTCGAGAGCCGACTGATCGACCGCTTTGGTGCGTTGCCCGAGGCTGCACGCGAGCTGCTTAACGTGGTTCGCCTGCGTTGGGAGGCGGTACGATTGGGTATGGAGCGCGTGAAGGTGAAGAATGGATTGATGATTGTACACTTCGTTGGCGAGCAGAATTCACCCTACTATAAGAGCGACACATTTATGAATATGTTGCGTACCATCACGGCGCATCCCGACCGATTTGTGCTCAAGCAACACAATAATCGTCTGGCTATGACCGTTAGAAGAGTAAACAACGTGGCTGAGGCCGTTGCAACATTGAGAACCTTATAACCCCTGACGATGATGAATTTAGTGGTCGATATTGGAAATACTCGCATCAAAGTCGCTGTCGTTGAGGGCGATGAGGTGTTTTTCTCGCAGGCCTATGCCTCGTCTAATGAGGCTCTTGCAGGTGAGTGGCACACGCTCTATCCCTCAATCGAGCGAGCCATAGTGGCATCTACAGGCGAGAGTACCGAGGATATTGCTCTTTCGCTCAGAGCAATGGGATTGAAGGTGCTGGCGATGAATTCGCTCACGGCAGTACCCATTGGTAACGATTATCTCACCCCTTCGACGCTGGGTGTCGACCGTTTGGCGGCGGCTGTAGCGGCCGTTGAGGTGATGGGTTGCAGGGATTGCCTAATAGTGGATTTTGGCACAGCCATTACCATCGACCTTGTCGAGGATGGAGTCTTCCGCGGAGGTAACATATCGCCAGGTATGACTACCCGTTTTCGTGCGTTGCACGACTACACCCACCGACTTCCCGAATGCGGGCCTACCGATAGTCAGGCGATGCTCGGACGTTCGACCCACGAAGCCATTGAACAAGGGGTAATGCAGGGCATAGTGAACGAAATAGAAGGATATATATGCCATTTTATGCAGTCAAATGCAAAATTATCGTTAATTTTTACGGGTGGGGACGCTAAATATTTTGTTAAACGAATTAAAAATGCGACATTTGCAAAATGTAATCTGGTACTTTGATGATTGAACAGAATTTTAGAATACAATGCAAGCATTGAAGACGACGTTTTTTAGAACTATTATAGCCATATTATTGCTGATGCCAATGGGCGTAGCCGCGCAGCAGTTGACCAGCAGTGTTAATACTTACTCACCCTATTCGATGTACGGAATGGGCGAGTTGTCGACCAAAGGAAATGTTATCCAGCGCTCGATGGGAGGTATTGGCGTAGCTATGTGGAGCAACAATATGGTAAACGTGATGAACCCTGCAGCATATGCTCTTACTCCGCAGCAGAGTTTCCTATTCAACTTTGGCGTTGAGGGTGGTCACTTCCGCAATGTGCAGGATAAGTTTGCAGCAAACCAGACCAACTTGGTTCGTACAGCATACAACACGGTCAATATCCACGATATTGCATTCCAGATGCCCCTGGCAAAGAACCTTGGTCTTGGATTTAGCCTTACACCCTACAGCAATGTGGGTTACAATATGTACCGCGACGACTTGTCGGATGATATTATCGGTAACATTGGCCGAGTTAACTATCAGTACACCGGCGACGGTGATGTGACCGAGGTTAAGGCCGGTTTGGGTTGGAAGCCCGTTCGTAGCTTAGCCATTGGTGTTGCAGCAATGTATTACTGGGGTAGCATCAATCGTAGTTACAATACTGTTGTAACCAACATAACAGGTGATGGTTCTTACTCCTCGACCCGAGGCGTTGACACCTACGATGTGTCGCGTATCAAGTTCCAGGCAGGTGTTATGTGGAATCCGATTTATCAGGACCAGCGCATTCTTACCTTCGGAGCTACCTACGACCTTGGTGGTGCGGTGAATCCCGATATGGTGAAGTATGTCTACGTTGACAACATTCTCGAATCGGTAGTTCGCTTGGAGGAGGATAACGCGTTGCCCTTGCGCTTGCCACAGCAGGTGTCTGCAGGTTTCTTCTACCAGACTTTGAAGATTCGCGTAGGTGCCGACTATGTGTATCAGAACTGGGGTGGCCGTAACGTTAATTTTGTTGAGAGTGGTGGCACAGGAGTGCGCGTAGCTTATACCGATACTCACACCGTGAAGGTTGGTCTTGAGTTGACACCTCGCTACTCTGATGTAGCACACTACCTTAATCGAGTGTCGTACCGAGTAGGTGCCCGTATGGGAGATTACTACCAGACCTTCGGTGGCGGACGTGTTAAGCAATATGCAGTGACTGCAGGTTTGGGATTCCCCATCCGTTTGTTTGGTCGCTCATCGATTAACTTAGGCTTTGAGGCAGGTATGCGACGTCCCGATAGCGATACTATTATGATTAGCGACAAGGTTGCGGGAACGATTCGACAGACTTATTATAAATTTTCGTTGGGTCTGAACCTCTTTGGTGAGGATAGATGGTTTGTTCGTCAGAAGTTTAACTAAAACGAACGAAGCAAGTGAGCGAAAGAGTTAGTGAAAAGAAAAAATACATAAAAAATTAACTAAATACTAATAAACCTTTGATTACAATGAAAAGTTTGAAATTGATTTTGGCAGTTGCTTTTGCAGTGATGGGTTTTTCAGCAATGGTACAGGTGAACTACGATGATCCCCGCTACGCAGTATGGGGTGAGAACGCTAAGCAGCGTGAGTCTAATATGCTCGCTAACCAGTTCCTTAAGGAGTCGGTTGACAACAAGGAGTATAAGGCTGCTGCTGGTTACTTGAAGCAGTTGTTGGAGCAGGCTCCCAAGGGTGCTCAGGGTATCTACACTAATGGTATCAAGTTGTACAAGACCCTTATCAATACTGCTAAGACCGATGAGCAGCGTAACGTTTACATCGACTCTTTGATGATTGTTTACGATGTACGTTTGCAGGCTTTCGCTAACCACTCACGTTACGGTAAGGCTTATATCCTCGATCGTAAGGCTCGTGAGTACCTCACCTACAAGCCCGAGGATCGCGAGGGTGTTCGCAAGATCTTCACTGAGGCTATCGCTGCTACCGAGGAGAAGAACGGTAAGGCTGATCAGGAGTTGGTAGCTATCTACTTCTCTAACCTCTGCGAGGACTATAAGAATAACTTGGTTGACGCTACTTCAGTTATCTCAGAGTACGATCGTTTCTCTCCCTTGTTCGAGGGTGCTGAGGGCGCTGCTGCTGAGTTGAAGAACCAGTTCGACACTGCTTTCGGTGCATCAGGTGCTGCTAGCTGCGAGAACTTG
>JAGBVQ010000164.1 GCA_017630245.1 Alistipes sp.
GGTAAAATACATCATTTCTGCCGCCATTTTGGCAATTGCAGCGCAGGTTGTCTTCGGAGCAGCCTTCAGCGAGGCACGCATTGAGTTTGCCCCGCCAAGTCCTGCTACACTCTCGGCCAGCGACAGCATAAAGCCCACCGTAAGCAAGGAGCCGAACACTAAAATTACCCCCGAAGAGTTAGGTGGTGAAACCACTCGCCAGCGCCGACGTATGGGCACATTGACACGAGTAGACTCATCTGCGATCAATCTACCAGATTCGGCGACCCGCGCTCGCAGAGATTCGATGCGTCGCGCTTCGGGCGATACAATCAGTGTATTTACTAACGACTCGGCAAGAGTCAAGAAGGGTGGCTCGTTCCTCGAGGATATCATCAGCGGTAAGAATACCGACTCGCTGGTCTACGACGTTAAGAACAAGTTGGTCTACATCTACAACGAAGGCGATGTAACCTACCAGAATATGAACCTCAAGGCTGATTTTATGCGTGTCAATATGGACACCAAAGAGATCTACGCCTATGGTAAGCCCGACTCTGTGGATGGCAAACTGACAAGTACCCACCCCGTATTCACCGAGGGGCAGTCGTCCTACACGATGGATACAATCACCTACAACATCTCCTCGAAAAAGGCTAAGATTAAGGGTGTTGCAACGCAAGAGGGCGACGGATGGCTTGTCGGCGGAAGTATCAAGAAGATGGCCGACAACACCATCAACATCCAGCACGGTAAGTACACCACCTGCGATCATACCGACCACCCCCACTTCTATCTGGCGATGACCAAGGCAAAGGTTATCCCCGGCAAGAAGGTTATCACGGGTCCGGCTTACTTGGTAATGGAGGATGTGCCCATCTACTTCCTCGGTATTCCCGAGGGATTCTTCCCGATCAATATGGGTCCGAAGTCGGGTCTTCTGATGCCATCATTTGGTGAGGACTCAAAGGGTTTCTTTATCCGCGATCTGGGTTATTACTTCAAACTTGGCGATCACGCTGACCTCGCAATCCGTGGAGGTATCTACACCCTCGGATCGTGGGAGCTCTCGGCTGCATCGCGCTACATCAAACGTTACAAATTCAGCGGTAACCTCTCGGCAAACTTTGCAAGCGTAAAGTATGGCGAGAAGGGCGAGCCCGACTACATCAAGCAGAATAACTTCCGCATACAGTGGACCCACACCCAAGATCCGAAGGCTAACCCCGGATCGACATTCTCGGCATCGGTGAACTTTGCGACCAGTGGCTATAACCGCTACTCTGCAACTTCGCTGAACGACATCCTCTCGACCCAAACCAACTCAACAATCTCATATTCGAAGAATTGGGCCGGTACACCCCTCTCGCTCTCGATGAACCTCGCCGTATCGCAGAACTCGCAGACCAAGGCTATTCAGGTAACTCTGCCGACCATCGCCTTCAACGTCTCGCGTATCTACCCCTTCAAGCGCAAGGAGGCAGTCGGTAAACAGCGCTGGTACGAGAAGATCTCGATGAGCTACTCGGCCAAGATGACCAACTCGGTACAGGCCAAGGAGAGCGACATCTTCACCGCCGAGACGCTGAAGAATATGCGCAACGGTATCCAGCACACCATCCCCGTGCAGGTGCAGTTCAACCTCTTCAACTTCATTAACGTAACACCCAACATCAACTACACCGAGCGCTGGTATTTCCGTCGCGACCGTCAGCAGTGGAATCCCGAGACCAACGCAGTCGATAAGCTCGACCCCGAGTACGGCTTCTACCGCCTCTACAACTACAATGCGGGCATCTCGCTCTCTACGATCCTCTACGGTCAGTGGCAGGTGCGCGAGAAGTATAAGGATTTCAAGCTTCAAGCCCTGCGTCACACCATCACACCATCTCTGTCGATGAGCTACGCCCCCGACTTCAGCAATCAGAAGTACGGTTACTACGAGACCATCCA
>JAGBVQ010000165.1 GCA_017630245.1 Alistipes sp.
AGATGCAGGCATCTCCATTTGTGCGCTGAAGCTTGTCTCATCGGCCTCGAAAATACAGAAATCGTTTACAGGAGTCACAGCATATACTGCCGTTGCAGTTTCCTTGTCCCCTTTGTTATAATACCGCAATGTCTTGAAATCAGCATAGTGAAGGTCTTCCTTCGGGCTGATGGTCATATAGGTGTGATACTTGATGTCATTCAACTCATCAGCGGAAGGATTCTCCGACGGATAATTTGGGATAAAAGAGTCTTCACCGGTAAGCATAGCCACCACCTCTGTGCCCGCATTATCTTCTTCCCAACTGAAAATGAGGTTTCCCTTGCCATTAGGGTCAGACCACACGGCATGGGTTGCCGCTTTGCCGACATCGTCATCGGCGGTGCTGAAGGTGAGCTGCTCATATTTACTCACGCCTGACTGCTCGGGGTTGTCGGGCGTGTTGCTGTTGTTGCTACAAGAAGCAAATCCCGCAACAAACGCTACAAATAGTAGGCTTTTTATAAATTTTCTCATAACTGTTTAGTCTTAATTGTTAGTAGTAGTAAAATTCAGAATCATCGCTGTCAAGACTACTGCCACTGATAGCAAATCCACTCTCTACCTCCACTTTGTACATATCTATCATAGGAGGCTTGTAGGTAAATTCCTGTTGTTTCATATCCTGTTATATTATAATTTTCTTACACCTATCTACGCAAAAGTAATTAAAATTGGGCAAAAGACATTATTGGGAACGCACTTTTTTCGCATTTGCGAGTTCGTATCTCCCCTGAAATCATAAAAATTATATACCTTTACATTCAGATTCGAGCTTCGGCTCGGAACGGGTGATTTATTATCGATTACTTATCTGAACTTAAATATATATGTTGAAGAGACTTTTTGGCTTTGATCCGACACAGACTACCGTAAGAACCGAGATCGTTGCAGGAATCACAACATTCCTCACGATGTCGTATATCCTTGCCGTCAATCCCGCTATTTTTAGCCGACTGGACGGTATGCCCGTTGGCGCTGTCTTTACCACTACGGCATTGACGGCCATTATAGGTTGCCTTGCAATGGCGTTTTTGGGGAAATTGCCCTTTGGTCTTGCGCCGGGTATGGGACTGAATGCATTTTTTGTGTATGGTGTATGTGTCGGAATGGGCTATTCGTGGCAATTCGCATTGACGGCGATACTGCTCGAAGGTCTTATATTCATAATTCTGACGCTGACAAACGTCCGCGAGGCGATAGTTAATGCAATACCCCTCACCCTACGAAACTCTATCGGTGCGGGCATTGGCCTCTTTATCGCATTTATAGGTTTGAGCAGCGCAGGCGTAGTGGTTAATAACGAATCTACGCTCGTCGCTTTGGGCGATATTACCTCCGGCTCGGCACTTTTGGCGCTTATTGGTCTGATTGTTACCGGGTTTATGTTTATGCGCAACGTGCCCGGAGCGATCCTGATTGGTATTCTTGTGACGATGTTAATAGGTATTCCTATGGGCGTAACCGAGTTTAAGGGTATCCTCTCGCAGCCGGAATCCATCGAGCCTATCTTCTGTAAATTCGAGTTCAAGGATATATTTACGCTGGATATGCTTGTGATCGTATTTACATTCCTCTTCATAGATATGTTTGATACGGTTGGCACCCTTGTTGGAGTTTGTACTAAGGCCAAGATGGTTGATGAGAAGGGAAATATTAGCCGTATCAAGCAGGCTTTTATGGCCGATGCCATCGCTACCACTGCAGGAGCAATACTTGGCACATCGACCACCACGACTTATGTTGAGAGTGCTGCCGGCGTAGCACAGGGAGGTCGATCGGGACTCACCGCATTTGCTGTTGCCGGATGTTTCGCCCTTGCTCTGTTCTTCTCGCCGCTATTTCTCTCTATCCCTTCGGCAGCAACCGCTCCGGCGCTGATTATTGTAGGTCTTTTGATGATGGAGCCTATCGTCACAATCCCGTTTAATGACTTCTCGGAGTCTATTCCGGCTTTTGTGTGTATCATTATGATGCCATTGACCTACTCGATTTCGAATGGTATTTTGCTCGGAATGATCGCTTATGTGGTGATGAATCTAATCTGTGGCAAGTTTAGTAAGATTACGCCGGCAATGTGTATCCTCGCCGTACTGTTCCTGCTAAAGTTTATCTTTATATAGGCGTTGCGAAGAGTCGCTTTGTCGATCGCGTCTGTTGCGGATGATTTGTGTGAATATATCAATGTATAAGTTTTGCTTATATTGGTATCGGAAAATATGATTTGTACTTATGATTATTTGTGTTAATTTTGCATCAGAAACAAGAATAAAGTACATTTGATATATGGCTCCGCCGAGCATTGAAGTGAGTACACGAGAGGAGCGTTTGGCCTATGTGCTTGGTCAGTGGCGATGTCTGCACAACTGCGAGTTATGCGGTAAGTGTTCTCTGCTGCGAGGACGAGAGGCCGAGGTGGTCTATGTCGACTACATCGAGGGCAGACGCTCATATATGGAGATAACATTTGAAATTAGAGATATTAACTATTAAAAACTTAAGACTATGAACGCAAAAGAGAAGGTTTTGGCAGTAATGAAGGAGGCAGGTGCTCCGGTAAACGCAGGTAAGATTGTAGAGCTTTCGGGCCTCGATCGCAAGGAGGTTGATCAGGCAATGAAGGAGTTGAAGGCTGAGGGTGCAATCATCTCGCCCGTACGCTGTAAGTGGGCTCCCGCAGAGTAGTTGCAACCGATAAGTCCGAATCTAGACGTAATAGAGGCTGCCCGACCTAAGGTCGGGTAGCTTTTTTTTGTTGCGGGGCGGGTGGGGTTGAGAATTGGCGTTGGAGTTGAGAATTGGCTACTTCGCAGACTAAAGTCTGCTTCGTGACGCCCATCCGTTCCGCTCGCCGCGGGGGCCCTTACAAAGTTAAGTACTCAGCAAAAAGTTGATAAATCAACTACTTTTTATTTTACACTCCTCCTTTGTCAAATAAATTTGCCACGGAGGAATATAAAACAAAAAAGATGTCGAATTTCCGACATCTTTTTGCTTCGTTAAACTTTGTGGGAGTTGACGGATTCGAACCGCCGACCCTCTGCTTGTAAGGCAGATGCTCTGAACCAGCTGAGCTAAACTCCCTAAAAGCGCCTGAACAAGGACTTGAACCTAGGACCCCATGATTAACAGTCATGTGCTCTAACCGACTGAGCTATTCAGGCTGTTTGTGTTTTGCGAGTGCAAATATAGAGGCTTTTTTTTATTCTGCAAAACTTTTTGATAAAAATTTTCAAAAAAAATGTACCTTTGTGGTGCAGATGAGACGAATTATAACCATAAATATGCTCATTATCACGCTGTTGTGCAATGTAAAAATTTTTGCGCAGCAGAGGCTGATTTTTGAACACGCTGAGCACTCTTTCGGAAATATCCGCGAGGAGGCGGGTCGAGTGAGTCACTCTTTCCGCTTTCGCAATGGTGCAACCGAGCCGGTGGTGATACTCTCGGTGTCGACCACTTGCGGTTGTACGGTGGCCAAGTTCGACCGCAGACCTATAATGCCCGATAGCGTGGGCGTGATTGAGGTGAGCTTCGATCCGCGTAATCGTCCTGGAGCCTTCGATAAGGAGATCTCGGTTATGACCTCCGAGGGTGGAGGGGTGCAAAAACTGAAGATTTGCGGCTTTGTAGAAGAGCGACCGCGCAGTATTGAGGAGCGTTTTCCTCACTTTGTGGGTAGTGGGGTTCGGTTGGAGGATAACTTCCACGCCTTTGCTTATGTCGAGCAGGGCAAGCCGACGACAACAACGATAAAGATTATCAATACCTCCAATAGAGCAGTGCGCCTTCGCATCTTCGAGAGCCGCGAGAGTGGGGTGGTGCAGCTGCGATACCCTGAGCGACTTGCTGCGGGCGGCGAAGGCGAGATTGCCATAACGTATGGCGTGCCCATCGGCTCGGAGCGCTACGGAACGGTAGATGCGATCCTCGATTTTGAAATTAACGGCCGTAGCTCGGAGGCATTTATCTCGTTGACGGGAATAATTGTCGATAATCGCGATAAAATTGACCCGAAATCTGCTCCAAGGGTCGAAGTAATGAAAAATATTGTTAAATTTGGGGCCGTAAAACGTCACGGTGATGAGCGAATAGATTCTCTCACTATAGAGAATAAGGGCACAGCCCCTCTGAAGATCCGCTCCGTAGAGGTTTTACATTCGACCGTAAAGGTGTCATTATCAGCTGGTGATCAGATTGCGGTTGGCGAAAAACGAGAGGTTAAATTAAGGTTAAACCCGTTGCGCATAGAGTATGGACCGCTCTCGGAGCGCGTGAGGATCGTAACTAACGACCCCGAGCATCCGATGCGGACCGTGCGAGTGACGGCAATAATCGAAGAGTAGTATATACATAGTATGTTTAAGATTAAGGAAAAGCGCTATTTGGCAGAGAATATATGCCTTATGCGTATCGATGCTCCGCGAGTGGCTCGTTCGGCGCAGCCCGGACAGTTCGTTATTGTTCGTTCGGATGAGGCTGGCGAGCGTATTCCGCTCACCATTGCAGACTACGACCGCGAGCAGGGAACGGTAACTATCGTAACTCAGACTATCGGTTTCTCGACCAAGAAGATTTGCGCCCTCAATGAGGGTGATGCGTTGGCAGATTTTGCAGGTCCGCTGGGTAACCCTTCGGAATTTGTGAAGATGCCTGCCGAGGAGCTTAAGGGCCGCCGTTACCTCTTTGTTGCGGGTGGTGTGGGTACTGCACCTGTCTATCCGCAGGTTAAGTGGCTCCACGAGCACGGCGTAGAGGTGGATGTGATTATCGGCGCGAAGAATGAGTCGCTGCTTATTTATACCGACCAAATGCGCGAGGTTGCCTCGAATCTCTACATCGCCACCGATGATGGCTCGGCGGGTGTTAAGGGTCTGGTGACTGACGTGATTAAGGACCTGATCGATAACAAAGGCAAGCAGTATGACGAGTGCGTGGCTATCGGTCCGATGATTATGATGAAGTTCGTGGCGCTGACCACCAAGGCCTACTCGCTCAAGACCACAGTGTCGCTCAATGCGCTTATGGTTGATGGTACGGGTATGTGTGGTGCGTGTCGCGTGAGTGTGGGAGGTAAGACCTTGTTTACTTGTGTCGATGGCCCCGAGTTTGATGCTCACCAGGTAGATTTCGACGAGGCTATGCGCCGTCAGGCTATGTTCCGCAACGAGGAGCACGCAGCTAACGAGAAGGGTCATAAATGTAACTGTTTCTGATTGTAAGTTATGGCAAATAAGATTCCGCGCGTGCCGGTGCGCGAGCAAGATCCGGCAATCCGAGCTACCAACTTCGAGGAGGTATGCTATGGCTATAACCGCGAGGAGGCGATGTTGGAGGCCTCGCGCTGTCTGAATTGTAAGAATCCGCGCTGCGTTGCGGCGTGTCCTGTGAATATACGTATTCCTGACTTTATTTCGCGTCTGGCGGAGGGAGATGAGGCTGCAGCGGCTGCGGTTATCGCAGAGGATAGCTCGCTGCCGAGTGTCTGTGGCCGAGTATGTCCGCAGGAGACCCAGTGCGAAGGTTCGTGTATCTTGGGTATCAAGGGCGAGCCGGTGGCTATCGGTAAGCTCGAGCGTTATGTTGGCGATTGGAAGATTGCCAATAGCGATAATACCCCCGTCGAGATTGAGCGCAACGGCCATAAGGTAGCTGTTATCGGTAGCGGTCCTTCGGGCTTGGCTTGTGCCAGCGACTTGGCGAAGATGGGATACGAGGTGAAGATCTTTGAGGCACTGCACGAGGTAGGTGGAGTGCTTACATACGGTATTCCGGAGTTCCGTCTGCCGAAGAAGGCGATTGTAGCCAAGGAGGTCGAGGCTGTGAAGCGTCTGGGTGTCGAGATCGAGACCGATGTTATCGCGGGTCGTACCGTAACGATCGACTCGTTGCTTGACGAGGAGGGTTACGATGCGGTATTCGTAGGCTCGGGTGCAGGTCTGCCTCGTTTTATGGGTATCGAGGGCGAGAATCTGAATGGCGTATTTTCGGCAAATGAGTTCTTGACCCGCGCAAATCTTATGCGTGCATACCGTGAAGATTATGATACTCCGATCTTTGTGGGTCGCAAGGCTGTAGTTGTCGGAGGAGGTAATGTGGCAATGGATGCAGTGCGTACCGCAAAGCGTCTGGGTGCAGAGGCAACAATCGTATATCGCCGTAGTGAGGCCGAACTTCCCGCACGTGTTGAGGAGGTTCACCACGCTAAGGAGGAGGGTATCGAGTTCCGTATGCTGACCAACCCGACCCAAATTCTCGGTAACGAGCAGGGCCGTGTGCGTGCCATTAGCTGCGTGGAGATGACTCTCGGTGAGCCCGATGAGAGTGGCCGCCGCTCGCCTGTGGTGAAGGAGGGCTCGGACTTCGAGATCGAGTGCGATGTGGTGATTATGGCGCTGGGAACTTCGCCCAACCCGCTGATTGCCGCAACGACCGAGGGCTTGGAGACCAACCGCCGTGGTTGTATCGTGGCAAATGAGTGTGGAGCAACCTCGCGCGAGGGTGTATTCGCCGGTGGTGATGCTGTGACGGGTGCTGCAACGGTGATTTTGGCGATGGGTGCTGGCCGTAAGGCAGCTGCCGCTATCGACGAGTATATCAAATCGAAGAGGTAGCCTCCGAAAACTTTATAGAACGCAATAGCAGATATCCCGAAAAATGTTGATTATAGGTCTGATATCCTTTCTCTTGAGTCTCTTCTTCCCATCGTGTACTCAATCTTGCAAGGTTGAGGGTACGGTGCAGGATGTTGCAGAGTATACACTGACGGTGAAGACCGAGGGCTTGGGTGTTGTTACCTTTATGACCCGCGAGGCGAGGATGCGCTGCCCGGCAGGTATTCATCGCGGCTCGCCTGTTGTGGTGACTATCTCAGACGACATTGTCGATGGATTTTCTGTGGCCGATAGGGTGGTTGCCCCCGAAGCGTATAATCTACTCATAGGCCGTTGGATGGCGCCTTGTGAGGATAATCCTGATATGAT
This sequence comes from Alistipes sp., assembly GCA_017630245.1. GTDB lineage: Bacteria > Bacteroidota > Bacteroidia > Bacteroidales > Rikenellaceae > Alistipes. The sequence continues at coordinate 7,023 of JAGBVQ010000165.1, forward strand.
GCACGGATTTGAGCTGCTAGAGGATGGTGAGGTTATAGCTATTGGTGAGCATTCGATTCCCTACCACAGCTGGCATCTGAATGGTGATACGCTATCGATGGCTGAGTGTGAGAGTAACCTCGATGCCGACCAATCTGATTTAGCGCACCATTGGCATATCGAGCATCTGGGAGAGGAGATCCTTACGATATCTTGTTGTGGTAAGACCAAGAGCTTTGCCCGTACCTCTCGCAAGTAGCGAGGCTGCGTCAGACGAGGTTGCGAAAAAGGGCAGAGAGGAGAGTTTGAAAAGAAAATTTTTTAATACAATTTATACGTTTTTATATGAAAAATCTTTTGAATCGAGTAGTGATGATGGTAGCTGCGTTGGCTACAACACTTTCATTCGTTGCGTGTGAGGGCGAGGATGCAACTCCCGTAATCAAACTGGAGCAGAATCCCGTTGAGGTTGCTTCTGTTGGCGGCGACTGCGCAGTGGAGTATACAATCGTAAATCCGGTGGTAGGTGGTCGCTTGGATGCCGATACCGATTGTGATTGGATCCAGGAGCTTGATGTAAACTTTGAGAAGGTTAAGTTTACCGTTGCTACAAACTTTTTGGAGAAGGCGCGTTCGTGTGAGATTGAGCTCTTCTACGATGGTGCTGCAAAGGTTGTCCTGACAGTAAAGCAGGCAGGTGCTGTGAACGAACTCAATGGCCATAAATTCGTGGACCTCGGTCTTAGTGTAAAGTGGGCAACTTGCAATATTGGCGCTGAGGAGGCGGGTGATGCAGGTAACTACTATATGTGGGGTGACCTGATTGACCGCAAGGCTGAAGGCTATTCTGCCGCAAACTATCCCTATATCACTAAGACTATGGTGCAGGATAAGGATAAGGATGGCAATCTGATGTTCGACGAGGAGACCGGCGAGCCTATAATGTCGGAGATATGGAATTATACCGACATTGGCAGCAATATCTCGGGTAACGAGATCTACGACGTTGCTCGCAAAGAGTGGGGTGCAACTTGGCGTATTCCGACACAGGAGGATGTTCAGGAGCTGATTGCAAATTGTACCTTCTTGTGGACTAACTACAAGTCGTCTATGGGCTTTGAGATCACATCGAAGATCAATGGTGCCAAGATCTTTATGCCTGCAGCAGGTTTTTATATGGGTACTCCGCAGTGTAGCTACTATGGCTCGAACGGTTCGTATTGGACTGCATCGGCATTCACTGGTGAGAAGACCGGCTCGGCATATTATATCTTGATGACCAGCGGTCGTGGTTTCCGTCTGGACTACACCTCTTACCATTCGGCTCATCCGATCCGCCCGGTAACAGAGTAGGGTAGAGAACTATAAATAACAGAAGAGGGTGTCATCGATCGGTGACACCCTCTTCTGTTATCTGGGGATGGATTAAACTCTAATCGTCAATCTCGATAATATCGCCCGAGTGAGAGAACTTAACCTCCAGCCCGCTGTTGAGCTTAATCTCATAACCACCTCGCTCCTTGGCGATATCGGTGGCGATGGTTCCGGGGAAGCGCTGCTCGATGCTCTTGCGAATAGCCTCAGGGATGACCGACTCGGGAAGGGGCTTGCCCTTGCCGTCAATATCCTTCCAGGCTCCCTTGCCGTTAAATTCGATAACAAAGCCGCACGCGAGTCCTACGGTATATTCAACCTCCGAGAAGTCAATATCTTTGGTGGCGTAGAGAACCTCACAAGAGGGGAACGTCGATTTCAAGAAACTCTTTGCTGCGGAGGGTAGAGCCTCTGCCTTAATCGGAGTATCGTCCATCTCTGCGGCACTACATCCCAAGCTCGCAACGACGGCAGCTAATACAATCACAAATCTTTTCATTGTCGCATTTTTTTTGGTTTATACTCTGTTCTATTGCAAACCACATTCCAATTGTGGTATTCATAATGCTAACGTATGTTGTGACGGTTTTAGTATGCTATATTGTAATAAATTCTATTCACCGACACGTTTTTTGCACAAATTTCAAATAGTTTTCCTATTTTTGAGGGGTAAATATACGAAATTATGGTTAATACTGCAATAGGACTTCTTCTTCCCTTCGCGGGAACGGCTCTGGGCGCTGCAATGGTTTTTCTGTTGCGCAACGAGTTATCGGCTCGCCTGCAGAAACTTCTGCTCGGCTTTGCCTCGGGTGTGATGATGGCGGCATCGGTATGGTCGCTGCTGCTCCCCTCGATTGATATCGCTACGGAGCAGGGTGTGACGGCGTGGTTGCCTGCGGCTTGTGGTTTTGTGGGAGGTATGCTCTTCTTGCTTGTGCTCGATACGCTTATCCCTCACCTCCACGTCAATTCGCAAGAGGCGGAGGGTGTGCGCTCTTCACTCGGTCGCTCGGCAAAGTTGATGCTTGCCGTAACGCTCCACAACATCCCTGAGGGTATGGCTGTTGGTGTAGTGTTTGCCGGAGCAATGGTCGAGAGCGTAGGCATCTCGCTTGCCGGAGCAATGGCACTCTCGCTCGGTATCGCTATTCAGAACTTCCCCGAGGGCGCGATTATCTCGATGCCGCTCAAGGGCGAGGGTCACAGCAAGGGTCGTTCGTTCCTCTATGGAGCGCTGTCGGGTATTGTTGAACCCATCGCGGCGATTATTACAATCCTGCTTATTGAGCACCTGCTGCCGGCGTTGCCCTTCCTGCTTGCCTTTTCGGCGGGTGCGATGATATATGTTGTGGTCGAGGAGCTTATCCCCGAGTCGCAGAGTGGCAAGCACTCAAATATCGCGACAATTGGCGTTGCCGCCGGCTTTACGCTGATGATGATTCTCGATGTTGCGCTCGGGTAGGCCATAACCTTGCAAACAAATCAAATACGAATCTGTAAAACTGTAAGAAAAATATGGAATTTAGATACTCGCTAAACGATAGACCCAAGTGGTCACACCTTCTGCTCTAAGCTATTCAGTGGCTGCTTATATCGATACCTGTGGTGCTGACAAGTACCTTTATAGCACCGGCGGGCGAGACTATCGCCTATACCCAGAAACTCTTTGGTATTATGGGTGCTATGATGGTTGTGCAGGCACTCTGTGGCCATCGCCTTCCGTTGGTGGCGGGTCCTGCTGCAGCACTGCTTATGGGTGTTATCTCGGCGATGGCGCAGGGATGTAGCCAGAGTGCAATCTATACGTCGATGATGGTTGGTGGCGCATTCGTGTCTGTCGTTGCAATTAGTGGGGTTATGTCGCGCCTGCAGCGACTCTTCACGCCGCGCATCGTTATTTCGATCCTGCTGCTTATCTCCTTCACTATCACCAAGCCGATTATCAATCTCGTATTCTCGAATCCTGAGCACCAGCAACTTGCCTTCTGGTTCTGCATTATCACTACTACGTTGATGGCCGTGGCGAATAACGTTTTGCGCGGAGTGTGGAAATCGACAGTGGTGATGTGGGCGATGCTCCTCGGCTCGGTGGTCTACTACGCATTTGTCGGATTTCCCTCGGCAATCGCCTCCGATACGCACAAGGCAAGCCTTCTGATGCAGAAGTTCGATCTGGATTGGGGCGTTGTGCTCTCGTTTATATTCTGCTATGTAGCTCTGCTTATCAATCAGGTGGGCTCGGTGCAGTCGCTCGGAAATATGGTCGGAGCCGATAATATGGAGCGCCGCAATAAGCGAGGAATGATTTGGGTCGGCTTGGGTAATATCCTCTCGGGTTCGATGGGTGTTATCGGTCCTGTGGATTACTCGCTCAGCCCGGGCGTTGTCGCCTCGACGCAGTGCGCTTCGCGCTATACGGTCATTCCGGCAGGTCTTGCAATGGTTGCTATCGCCTTCTCGCCCTCGATTGTTGGCTTTTTGATGTCGATACCGGCTCCGGTAATGGGTACGGTGCTCCTCTTTTTGATGGGTACACAGCTCTCTGCCGGTTTTGAGATGGTGCGTAGTACGGGTAGCGTCACCGAGTTCCGTCACGGAATGATTATAGCACTCCCGCTGCTCTTCAACGTGATTATGACATTTGCTCCTGCGGAGGCTATTGCGGCCATTCCGGAGATTATCCGCCCCATCGTCGGCAACGGATTCGTTATGGGTGTGATCGTCATCCTCCTGCTCGAGCATATCTTCCTGCGCGACAAGAGAGAGTAGATTTTCTTTCAAAAAAGAATTAGAGAAATTTAGAGGGAGGCAGAGTAACGCTTCTCTCCGTGAGCTGCCACATATATACTCAGCTCATATAGACCGTATAGTGGCACTAAAACGAGTATCATACTCACCGCATCGGGCGGAGTAACAAATGCTGCCAAAACCGCTAAAACGACGATTGCGTGGCGACGATACTTGCGCATAAAGTCAGCTGTGAGCAGACCCATTCTCGAGAGGATGCTCGAGAGCACAGGTAGTAGGAAGATAAGACCACAGACAAAGGTCATATTCAGCACCAGCGACATATATGACGATATGTCGATCATAT